>SBAV01000049.1 GCA_005239965.1 Methylobacter tundripaludum | reverse complement strand
AGCCAAGTCATTGGTGATCGATCCTTTTCAACCGATTGCATAGATGCGACAAAGCTGGCCAGTGCCTTCAGAAAAGGCATGAACAACGCTGGCATGGCGGCAACCGGCAAGCATTTTCCGGGGCACGGCGCTGTAGCGGCTGATTCGCACTTGGCGTTACCCATAGATGACCGTGATTTCGACACCATAATGGCCAAAGATTTGGTTCCGTTTAAGCAACTGATTGCGGAAGGGTTGGAAGCTATCATGCCTGCCCATGTCGTGTATTCTAAGGTGGATGACAATCCTGCGGGTTTTTCAGCGTTCTGGATACAACAGGTTTTACGTCAACAGCTGGATTTTAACGGCACAGTGTTCAGCGATGACTTAAGCATGGAAGGCGCGGCGTTTGCGGGTGGGTTCGTAGAGCGGGCGCTGATGGCGCAACAAGCCGGATGTGATATGTTGTTGGTTTGTAATAATCCAGAAGCCGCTGAACAAGTGCTTGAATCATTGCCGATAACCCAAAACCCTGCGCGTGAGCAACGCCTAAAAGCTATGCGGGGCAAGGCGACACTAAATCGTGAACAATTGCTACAAACTGAAAAATGGCAACACACTTCCGTTCTTATCAACCAATTGATGGCTAAATATGCTTAAAGAAATCCAACAGGTCCAGGCAACAGCGCAATTATTGCACAATGAACAGCAAGTTGAAGCAGCGCTGGATGACATGGCGCGGCAAATCAACACGTTATTGGCCGATAAAAATCCGCTGGTGTTGTGCGTGATGAATGGCGGTGTTGTCGTCGCTGGCAAATTAATCACCCGGTTAACCATGCCATTAAACATTGATGCCATCAATGCCAGTCGCTATCAAAATAAAACCGTTGGCCAAACTATTGAGTGGGTTCTCAAGCCTTCAGTATCGCTTAAAGATAGGACCGTGCTGATTATTGATGATATTCTTGATGAAGGCGTTACCCTGGCTGCCATTCATGATTACTGCCTGGAACAGGGAGCCAGTGCTGTCTATATCGCGGTTTTGGTCAACAAGCTATTGGCTCATAAAAAACCCATCACGGCCGATTTTGTAGGCCTGCATGTGAAGAATCACTATTTGTTCGGCTATGGCATGGATTACAAAGGGTATTTGCGCAATGCTGCGGGTATTTATGCCGTGCTGTAAAGACGCAACATCTTGCGTCTTTACTCAGTAATTATCAGACAATAGCTGAACTTTAGAACAAAGAGTTGAAAGTGAAAAAAATAGCAATCATCGGCGGTACCGGTTTAACGCAAATCAGTGACTTAAACATCATCAACCGTGAGCAAGTCGCCACGCCTTATGGGTCGCCTTCAGCGGAGTTTGTCACAGGAGAGCTTAACCAAAAACAGCTGGTGTTCTTGGCCAGGCACGGCAATCCGCACAACATACCGCCACACAAAATAAACTACCGCGCCAATATTTGGGCGCTTAAACAGCTGGGTGTGGAAAAAATTATTGCTGTTGCCGCTGTAGGAGGTATTACGCCTGCTATGGAACCTGCACGCTTGGCACTGCCCGATCAGATTATCGATTACAGTTACGACCGTAAGCACACTTTTTTTGATGATGAATTCACCCCGGTTACCCATATAGACTTTACTGTTCCGTACAGTCAGGCATTGCGTAAACAGTTGATTGCCGCTGCTGCTGCTACCAATATAAAACTGGTAAGTGCAGGTACTTACGGGTGTACGCAAGGGCCTCGTCTGGAAACAACGGCGGAAATCAAGCGCATGGAACAAGATGGCTGTGATTTGGTCGGTATGACGGGTATGCCGGAAGCAGTCTTAGCGCGTGAGCTGGCACTTGAGTATGCGGCGCTTGCTGTAGTTGCCAATTGGGCTGCGGGCAAAACCGAAGGTGAAATCACTATGAAAGAGATTGAGCACAACCTGCACACAGGCATGGCCAATGCTATTGATGTATTGAAGGCTTTTATCGCATTGCTATGAGTAATGTAGAAACGCAAAATCTTGCGTTTTACACATAGGAAGCAGACTAAACGTAGATACTTTCAAAACACCCTATAAAATTGCGGCGTCCTTTTCACCTTTTTCATAAACGACATGCGCACGGCCAACCAGCAACGGATCCATAGGCCCGATGTACTCCAGATTTTTATTGGTATAAGGTAGTTTGTGTAACACGTAACGCATGGCATTTAATCTTGCACGTTTTTTGCAGTCAGATTTAAGTACTGTCCACGGCGCATCGGCTGTGTCTGTATAAAAAAACATCGCTTCTTTGGCTTTGGTATAGGCATCCCATTTGTCCAGCGAAGCCAAGTCGATGGGTGATAATTTCCACTGTTTTAATGGGTGCGCTTCTCTTTCCTCGAAGCGTCGACGCTGTTCCTTGCGGCTGACTGAAAACCAGAACTTGATCAGGTGAATGCCGCTACGCACCAGATTGCGTTCGAATTCCGGTACCTGACGCATAAACTCATTGTATTCATCGTTGTTACAGAACCCCATTACCCGTTCAACGCCAGCACGGTTATACCAAGATCGGTCGAACATGACGATTTCGCCTTCAGTGGGCAAATGCTGGATATAGCGCTGGAAATACCACTGACCGCTTTCCACTTCCGATGGTTTTTCCAAAGCCACCACCTTGGCTCCCCGAGGGTTAAGGTGTTCCATAAACCGTTTTATGGTTCCGCCTTTTCCTGCGGCATCCCGCCCTTCAAACAGGATAACAACCCGTTGTCTGGATTCTTTAACCCAAGCCTGCAATTTTAGTAATTCTACTTGCAGTTGATATTTGTTTTTTTCATAACTCTTTCGAGACATGAGGTTTTTGTAGGGATAACCGCCTTTGCGCCAGTCGTCTGATAATTCATCATCCGGGTGATTTTTTCTTTTAGCGATTACAGGCTGGACATGTTCCAGCAAGGCGTGGCGCAATTTGGCGGCATCATCCGGCGAGGCACCCTCTAAAATGGCTTCCAGCGTTTGTGCAACGGTTTTAGTGTCGCCGGATTGGATATGGGAAAGAATATCTTGTACTGCCGTTGCCTTGGATACTTGGGCGGCTTCAATTGCTTGATTGACTTCGTAGGATTCAATGCCGGCATCGGTCAATTGGGGAGATGTATCGCCCTCTACAACTTTACGACGACGGTTGCTGGAGGATGGCTTCTTTGAAATGTTTGGAGCAGGGCGGGGCGTTTGTTGCTTTTCCATTATTAAATAATTTTATCTGCAATAAGATGTTTGAATAATAGCACATTTTGTAGTTGACTATATTTCGCTCAAAAAAAGCATACTGTTTTACACAGGTAAGGTGATTTTCGATAAACAATATACCTGCATCCTGTTTTAATTTATCCACAAAAAACACGAACAATGGGCAATAACATAATATTTCTACGTATATTTTT
>SBAV01000349.1 GCA_005239965.1 Methylobacter tundripaludum | reverse complement strand
CTAACTGATCTCCTACGGGGCGTATTTTCTTTTCCTGAATGGCACGCAATAACTTTACTTGCAAGGACAAGGGTAAATCAGCAATTTCATCCAGAAACAAAGTACCACCTTCAGCGGCCTGGAACAGGCCTTTTTTATCGCTTACCGCCCCAGTAAAACTGCCTTTTTTATGGCCAAAAAACTCGCTTTCCATTAACTCCAACGGAATCGCCCCGCAATTAATCGCAACAAAAGGGCGATCACTGCGTGGACTTTGTTGATGAATTAATCGTGCCACCAATTCCTTACCGGCACCCGATTCTCCGCTGATATAGACCGGCGCCTGACTTCTGGCCAGTTTTTCTATTTTGGCGCGTATCTCCCGCATAACCGGTGATTCGCCCAGTAACAGATGGCGCGTTCGCCTATCTTTATCTGATAATTGTTCCACGAGCTTCAAGGCACCGCTGATAATTTTCCTGAGTGCAGATAAATCCACGGGTTTCGAAATAAAATCAAACGCGCCCTTTTTCATGGCCAAAATAGCCATATCGATGCTGCCGTGTGCGGTAATGACTGCCACGGGTATGGGCCTTGCCAAAGCCTGTATAAAATCAACAAGATCAAGACCGCTGCCATCCGGCAAGCGCATATCAGTCAGGCACAAGCCTATCGATTTTTGTCTTAAGATGTCTTTGGCATCATTAACATTTTCTGCGCTGTAGGTTTCAATGGCCATCCGGTTGAGCGTTATCTCCAGTAGCTCACGGATATCCGGTTCGTCATCGACAATTAATACTTTGGGCTTACTCATATCGCAATCCTTATATCGTTGGCATCCATTAGGAATAATCGAAAACAGCTGTGGTTGTCACTGGTCAGATAATATCGCAAGGTAGCCTTATTTAATTCGGCCAGTTCCTTGGAAATATAAAGGCCCAAGCCAGTCCCACTGGATGAAGTAGTAAAAAAAGGTTCAAATAAACGTGGGATATGATTTGGACTCACGCCGGGACCTTGATCCAGCACTTCCAGGCACGGCGCTTGTTGGTAGATATAAACACGCAGCGTGACAATACCATTTTCCGGAGTGCCGTATTTCAGGGCATTTCGACATAAATTATCCATAATCTGTTTTAAATGCCCCGGATCCATGTAAACGGTCAAAGGTTCCTTGGCCAGCACCAATTTAAAAGATTCCAGAGCCGCGCAGTGTTCAACCACAAACTGATTCAGATATTCTTTCAGCCAGGATTGGAGATGAATTGCATCGCGCCTTGTCGGCCCCCGCCGGGATAATTGTAAAATGTCTTCAATAATGCAGTTAACACGGCCGGAATGGGTTTGGATAATCTCCAGCAAGCGCCGGTCTGGTTTTGACAACTGCGGATTTTCTGCCAATAATTGGCCCGCATGGCTGATTGCTCCCAGGGGGTTGCGTATTTCATGGGCAATGCTGGCGGTGAGTTGCCCTAAAGATGCCAGCTTGCTTTGTTGAACCCGTTGGTTGTAAACCGACATGTCTTCAAAAGTGACTAAATAATAAACCTCATCGGGTGTCGGCAACACTGTAAAGCGCACATGGAGTTCTAATTGGTTGGGCAATTTAAGCAGCACAAAATCCTGCTTGGGATCGTTTAGCCAATCTTCAAAAGCACGTTCCAAAAATTCGGAAATATCAGTAAGCTGTTTGGGTTTTATGAGCGTATGCGTCAACTTTAAAGCTGCTTCATTGACCACTTCAATGGTCTTTTCCGGATTAACAATGACAATGCCCGACTGCAATTTTTGAATAATATAGCGATTCAGTTCTTCAAGATTTATAATTTTTTTTCTCTGCTGGTCGGTAATTTTCAGCATGTGCTCACTGCGGTTTGCCAATACAAACGATAACAAGGCAATCGCAAAAAAAGATGCACCCAACATGCCCGCACTAGGGTAAGCCGTTGTTACAAAACTGTGTGTTATAGTGGCATATACTTGCTCAGCCAAGACCGCCAAACTGGCCATAGCAGCAAAAACCAAGGCACAGCGACCGCCAACCAACAGGCCACCTGCGGCAATCGATACGGCTAGCATAATTCCTACGCCGCTACCGATGCCGCCACACGCATGCATCAACAGAGTAAAAATGATAATGTCACTAAAGATCAGCAATTGCGCTTGGGCGCTATAACTTATAGGCCGCCAAAATACAAACACAGTCGACAAAACACACGCTGCAAAATAGCTGTGTATACAGTACGTATAGAGCTGTGCATCATACGCTCCCAGGAACGACGGCTCCGTTTGGCTATAAAATAAGATACTGAATAAGCAGGCGGAAACAAAGCGATAACCCAAGAAAACTTTCAGTAATGTCCAGGCCTGACGCGCAGGAATGCCATAACCAGTCGAAAATGGACAAGGAAAAATGATGTCAGTGTTATTATCCTGCATGTTTTTTAAGGTAGCGTTTTGCGGGGACTTGGTTAGAATAGTCAGCATACGCAGTTAAGCATAGCATCGATAAAAAAACTCGCCGATTTTTAGCGCCCATCAGGAGTGGCAATGAATATTCATGAATACCAGGCAAAACAGCTGTTTCTCAATTACGGAATACCTATACCTGATGGCAAGCTTGCTATCAGTGCCGAAAACGCTAGCCAAGTGGCGCAAGAACTGGGCGGAGGCGGATGGGTGGTTAAAGCACAAATTCATGCCGGTGGCCGAGGTAAAGTCGGCGGTGTAAAATTGGCCAAGACATTTACTGAGGTAGCCGCTTTTACCGACGCTATGCTAGGTACAAAATTGGCAACCGTGCAAACCGATGCCGCAGGTTTACCAATCAATAGCGTGTTGATTGAAAAAATCTATCCTATCAAGCGCGAACTGTATTTGAGTTTAGTGATTGACCGCGCCCAACAGCGTATGGCCTTCATCGCCTCGGCGACTGGCGGCATGGATATTGAGGCCGTTGCGGAATACTCACCCGAAAAAATCATTACCGTGCATGTTAATCCAGCGGCAGGTTTACAGGCTTATCAATGCCGAAAAATAGCTTATGCCTTGGCTTTGCAAGGTGCGCAAATTAAGACCTTAGAAAAAATCATGCAGGGCATGTATCAGCTGTTTTTAGAGAAGGATGCCAGCCAGATTGAAATCAATCCGTTAATAGAAACCGACAGCGGTGAACTAATGGCATTGGATGCCAAAATCAATTTCGATGATAATGCCTTAAGCGCCCATCCCGATATTATGGCCATGAAAGATGGTAGTCAGGAAGATGACAGGGAAAATCAGGCGCGTCAATTTGGCTCAGTTTATATTACGCTCGACGGCAATATCGGTTGCATGGTTAACGGCGCAGGTTTAGCCATGGCGACTATGGACATCATCAAGCTAAAAGGCGGACAACCCGCCAACTTTTTGGATGTGGGCGGAGGTACCGATCCTGAAAAAGTCGCGCTCGCTTTTAAACTGATTTTATCCGATAGCAATGTCAAAGCCATATTGATCAATATTTTTGGCGGCATTGTTAAATGTGATGCCATCGCCGAAGGTATTTTGGCTGCCGTCAAGGAGACCGCGATTAGCCTGCCGATAGTGGTCAGGCTGGAGGGCACTAACGCACAATTAGGCCGGGATTTATTAAATCAATCGGGACTCAATCTAACAGCAGCTGATGATCTGGATCATGCTGCCGAACAAATCGTTATGCTTGCGGAGGCACAATGAGTATTTTAATCAATAAAGACACCAAAGTACTCTGCCAGGGTTTTACCGGTAAACAAGGCACGTTTCATTCCCAGCAAGCCCTGGATTATGGGTCGCAACTGGTCGGTGGCATCACCCCTGAACGCGGCGGCAGCATCCATTTGGGCTTGCCGGTGTTTAACACCGTACAGGAAGCTGTCAACGCGACACAAGCGACGGCCACTGTCATTTATGTGCCGCCGTTTTATGCCGCCGATGCCATATTGGAAGCTGTCGATGCAGGCATTAAGCTCATCGTCTGTATTACCGAAGGCATACCGATACTGCAGATGCTCAAGGTAAAAGCTGCCATGCAAGACTCCGATGCGGTATTAATTGGCCCTAACTGTCCAGGCATCATCACCCCGGGCGAGTGCAAAATTGGCATTATGCCTGCGCATATCCATTTGCCTGGCTCGATTGGTATTGTGTCACGTTCTGGCACACTGACTTATGAAGCCGTACACCAAACCACGCAACAACACCTTGGCCAAAGCACTTGTGTCGGCATCGGCGGCGACCCGATTCATGGCATGAATTTCGTCGATGTATTACGTCGTTTTCAGGATGACGAACAAACCCGTGGCATCGTTATGGTCGGGGAAATTGGTGGCGGTGAGGAAGAAGAAGCGGCTGAATACATCAAAGCGCATGTCACCAAGCCGGTTGTGGCCTATATCGCAGGCCAAACCGCACCGCCGGGCAAACGTATGGGTCATGCGGGCGCCATCGTCAGTGGCGGCAAAGGCACGGCAACGTCTAAAATTTCTACCTTAAAAGCAGCGGGAATTGAAGTGGTCAACTCGCCTACTGATATTGGCGTGGCTATGAAACGGTGCTTGTGATTTGTCGGTTACGAAAATGTTGTATTTCTATTGGTGTGTTTAGGGTGTTTAGTAGATAGTTGCTCGTACTCAGCCATTTTTCTAGTCTCGGATAAGGTTTCTTCAACTTTATCCGAGCATCCTCGTCAGTAAGTCGCCGTTCCAAATTGAGGTTATTAATACCATGACAACCTTATCCATTCGTTTACCCGATGATATGGCGGAAAGGCTCAAGCATATCGCTAAAATCCGCGACATCAGCCTGAACAAGCTGAAGTTTGGGTTATCTGTTCAAGTTTTGGCGGAAGATGATGCGAAACAGCGTTTTGTAGCCGCCCAGTTGCGCGGCAATCCCAAACGGGCGTTACAGTTACTGGATGAATTAGACGAATTGGGCTTTTGAATTTTTTGCTATACCCTCCTACTCGCTAGTAACAGTTGTTTTCAGGAGCAAAAACTTAGAGCGGGGTTGTTGTAGAATGCCTTGTTACGCGCGGTACTGCGACAATAGAAACATTCTTTAAAAATAACTCGATAAGATACGCCAAACATAGGATGCTGCGACGTAAGGGGGGCGCATCATTCGTGTGTGTATTTGCTCGAACGATGCGCATTCTATCGTCGGCACATCCTATGATCCTAAATTGGTAGCGGATATTTGACAATGTACGGTATAATACCGTACATTTATTGCAATAGGAGAACTTACTATGCCACAAGAAACCCTGCGCACATCCCGAATTGAAGCCCGCATTACACCCGATGCGCTGGCTATTGTTAAACGTGCTGCTGAACTTGAAGGCCGCAGCGTGAGTGATTTTGTTGTGTCTGCCGCACAGGAAGCAGCGCACCGAACCATCGAGGAAACTGGAATTATCCGTCTGTCCTCAGAAGACCAGCGGCGTTTTGTTGACCTGCTACTTAACCCTCCACCATTGCCGCCAGCATTGGTACGTGCCAAAGAAGCCTACGCGCAATTGTTCGGCACGCAGTGACGGGACGGTTTAGCATTGAGGTTTTGGCGGATAAGCACAACCGGCAAGGTTTTTCGTGTAGTGTCGAGGCGTTAGACCGTTATTTTTTGCAACAGGTGACGCAAGATGTACGGCGGCGGGCGACGGCGTGTTATGTGGCGGTGGAAACGGCCACTGGCAGCATTGCCGGTTACTATACGCTGGCGGCAGGTGGCGTCCCTTTAAGAGACACGCCCAATGACATAATCAAGCGTTTGCCACGCTACCCGTCCGTTCCGGTTGCACGGCTGGGGCGGCTTGCCATTGGCAGTGGTTTTCAGGGGCAAAAGCTGGGGGCAGGGCTATTGTGGGATGCATTGTTACGGTCTGCACGTTCCGAGGTGGCGGTTTTTGCCTTGGTTGTCGATGCCAAGGACGACACGGCGGAAAATTTTTACCGTCATCATGGTTTTGTTGGCTTTGGATCACTCCCCCACCAACTTATTTTT
>SBAV01000151.1 GCA_005239965.1 Methylobacter tundripaludum | reverse complement strand
GGTGCGGGAGTTACCGGGCCACTGACGAGCGTCGCCAACACGGCAAAATAGCCGTTTCCTAATGTCTTCACAGAACTAACCAGAACACCCGGCCTCCGTGAGATCAGCGTGATACCCGCAGTCGTCCAGCCAGAGCCAGTGCTGCGGTAAAGCTTAACGGTATCAGGGTCATACACCTCCCCTTGAGCTAGCTCTAACGGTAAATTGATGGTGATTGTCGCCGCCCCACTCAATGGTGCCTTGCTAAGCAAACGGAAGTAGCGCTCCAGCCCGACTAACCCATGGCCCGGTTCGTGTTTCGGATCAAGATTATAAAGGTAGGTCGCTTCAGTGTTATTCTTAAAACTGCCTGGCTTAAATGTCGCAGTCACCCGCTTGGTCAGGTCGGCAGAAGCAAGGACACCTCCGGCCTTTGTAATTTTTGCCTTAACCGGAGCCGGGTCAACCACTTCAACCAGGTGCATCATGCCTTCGTCCTCATGGGCGAGGACGTGGCAATGCAGTGGGAAAATACCCGGAAAATGTTCAAAGCGGATACGGATTACAGCCTTGCCACCGTGAGGGACATCGATATTGTCCATCCAGGTTCCATGGCCGTTATTCAGGTAGTCCACTATAAGGCCGCCCTTGCCGTCCGGTTGATGTATTTCCATCACCTGGATCCAGTTTGTGTGAATGTGGAAAGGGTGATTTATTTGCAGTGCCTTGTTCTCAGCCTCATGGACATTGACAATCGTCCATTCTTCCGCCGAACCAAGAAGCACTGTGTGGTTGATTCGGTTGGCACTGAACTTCAAATTATTGATAAAAAATTGCCGGGTGTCTTTTACGAACACGGGAACAGTCCAATCAAAGATAACATCTCCCGTTACCTTGAACACGATCTCGCGGCGACGGGTAATTTCCTTCTCCTGAATGTAAGGAAGGCGTTTTTTCGGCGGGTTTAAGGCTGCTGGAAGATCCATCGGCAACGGCTCGCCCTCAACAACCACATTAAAGGCCGGTAGTTCATCGACGAAAAAATTCGGCGTGACAAACAGGGGAAATTCGCCAAATTGCTCTTTTAGCATTTTGAAAGCATACGTGCCCGGCGTATCACTGGCTTTGATCAACAGGTCAACCCGGCTGCCAGGCCCTATAATCAGGTCATCTTGCACGCTAAGTACATCAGCAGTAATTCCATCCCAGGCGGCGACATGGAGTTGATGGCGCTCCAAAGTGAAACGATAGGTTTGCAAGTGTCCCATCAAGCCAAAACGCCAGCGCTGCACCTCGCCGGGACGCATACGCAGGACAGGTGGTTTGCCGGGTACACCTTTAATGGGATCGGCCCCTTCATCCACAGCCAGCCCGTTTACGGTATATTGCAAAGCTGCCTTGCGCTTGAACAGTTCATCAATGGGGCGCAACGAGGCAGGCAATTCACCTTGGGGAGTAAGAATTAATTCCTGGAAGGCAATGTTGACTGATTTTGCCTTGCGAATTTCTGGAATTCCCGCAAGATCCCCCACGCCACCTTCAATAATAAGAAAACCGGCCATGCCACTCGCCATGTGGTGCATAGACGAACCATGCTTATGGGGATGGTACCAAAACGTGCCAGCCGGGTGGTCCTTGGGTATGTGAATTTCGTATTCAAAGGCTTCATTCGGGTGGATCGTCAACAGGACGTTGTCCTCTTTCCCTTCAGGAGAGACATTCAGGCCATGAACATGGAGATTGATATTGTTAAGGCCGTGCGGCGTGTTCATATCATGTGGGTGGACATGATCGTTTTTACCCCGCGGAAATTTGTTCTCAAAGCGAATTTTCAGGACATCACCTGGGCGTGCCACCAGGGTGTATCCAGGGAGCTGCCCGTTAAAGCTCCGGACATTTAAAGGAACACCATTGACCTTAAATTTGCCGACAGAATACTCAGCCACCAGCTTAAGTCTAAGCACACCATTTTTGCTTTTTATGCGCAAAGGTTGGTGAGCCACCAGATCAAATGGAGCAAGTTCCGCCTTTCCGTCCACTAATGCTGCCGCACTACTGCTATAAGCACTCAGCCCTGTAAGCGCCAGCCCCGTACCAGATACTTTTAAAAAGTCACGTCTTTTCATTTGGATTCCCCTCTTAATTAACACGATGGCCGAACATCGCGTTAATTGCATTATTTATTATTTTTTAAGAATGAAAATTCAACAACTTGTACACAATAAACAACGCAGGGTAAGTTGGCCGCGCAACACTCTGTTTTTAGAGCCTTATTGAAGCCTGGACACGACGTAACCCATCATCGATATTCCTCAAATGTTTAGCTTATTTTATTTTCATTCCCTAATTTTATTTAGAAACTAGTGATTAAATGATGTGCAGATTTCCCCCTGTATAAATATAAAAAATAAACATAATCGATAAAGTAAATTGGGAGATGGTTTAGACCATGACGTGGGATAGAACATTTTCAGCGCAAAATTGCCGTTCCTGTTCACAGGGCATAAACCGTTACATGGCATGTAACGGTTTATGCGACCAAAAATATGGAAAGAAATCAGCCGTTCAGGCTGTAATATCTCCCACTTTAAAACCCTGCTTATGGCATGGGGGAAATATCAGCCGCATTACCCGCAGGCGTGATAAAGCGCCAAGCACCGGTTTCCTCGTTCACCTTGGTGATAGTCAGGTTTGGCATTACTTTACGAAGGTTATCAAGTCCTTTCAGGGTGATGTTTTTGCTTCGCGCAATACGCAACGTTTTCAATGAAGGTATTGCCTGTAAGTGTTGCAGCCCTTTGTCGGTAACGTTGGTACCAAACAGGTTCATTTCTTGAAGGCCGTTAAGCGCGTTTTTGGAACGGTTCAAATAGGCATCGTCAATTTCAGGGCCAAAAAGGTAGAACTCCTGAAACAACGGCAGCCATTTCTTCAAATACTGAAGACCGAGTTTAGAAGTCAGCTTGGCATCAAGCGACAAGGACTGGGCGTTGGTGTAATTTTTGAAGTACGCCATCCCTTTATCCGTTACCTTGGTCTGTGCCAAGTCATAGCAGTGCATACGCTTGTATTTGCTCAGCATGTTGACGGTCGCATCGGTTATTGAGGTACCGCGCAGCTCCATGGTATGTACCTTGGGCAAATACTGTAACAACTTGATACTTTTATCGGTAATGCCCTTGACATTGGTCGCGCCGATAATCTGTAAGGCCATCAGGTCTTTGATGGTTTTCGCTGCCTCATCGTTGACCTTTGTTTCGGCAAACTTCAAAATCCGAAGATGCTTCAAACCCTTTAGATTCTTGAATCCTGCCCCCGTAATTCCAGTGTCTTCCATGGTGAGTTCAATCAAATTGGACATCTTGCCAATGCTTTTCATGCCTGCATCGGTAAGCTTGGTGCCGTCAAGATTTAGCCCCAAAAGATTCAGGTCTGTTAACTGGCTTAGGCCTGCATCAGTGATCGCCGTACTGTTCAAATTCAACTTCAGCAACTGTGACAAACTTTTGAGTGCAGACAGTCCTGAGTTGTTCACGGCCGTACCCGTGAGGGTAAGTGACCACAGGTTTGTCAACCCTTTGAGATGGGGCAGGCCAGCACTGTCTATCCCGGTATAGCTCAGATCCAGTTCTTCCAGATCGGTAAGGTTTTTGAGGTTAGCCACGCCGGCATTGCTGATCTGCGTACCGTCAAGATACAAGTTTTGCAAATAGGGCTTTGATTTCAGATAGGTCATACCGGCGTCAGTAATCCCGGTGCCCCCTAAATCCAGTTCACCCAAGTCTGTCAGTCCACTTAACGCTTTAAGACCCTTATCCGTGAGTTTTGTCCCCTGCAAACGGAGGCGCTGGAGTCTGATCAAGCCTTTAATGTGTTCGGCCCCTGCATCACCAATCTGGGTGTAATTGAGGCTTAAGTTCCGTAGCTGTGTCATTTTTTCGAGCACCGTCAAGCCAGCATCGCTGACATGTGTGGCATCGAGGTTCAAAACCTGCAAATAAGGCATGGCTTTAATACGGGCAAGGCCAGCATCAGTGATCTGCGTGTGCCCCAGATTGAGCTCATTCAACTGGGCAAGGTGCTTAAGGTTGGCAAAACCCTTATCAGTGACGCGAGTGGTATAAAGCGACAAATGGCGCAGGTTGGGTAAATCTTTCAGGTGCTCCAGACCGGCGTCAGTAATCAGCTCGCCTCTAAAATAATGCCTATAATCTCTCTGGATGGGAGCCTGCCCCAAACTAACGGATTCTAATTGAGGCATGCTTTTTAAAGTCGCAAGGCTCGCATTGGTCACTTGGGTGCCATGAAGTTCCAGCGATTTTAAATTCGGCAGGCTGACCAGGTTCTTGACACCGGCATCGGTGACCTTAAAACCGCTAACCCGAATGGTTTTCAGGTCTGGCAAGGTTTGCATCCATTTGATAATGTCATCCGGTACGGGACCAATGGTAAATTTATCACTGCTCATCTGGATGGACTCCAGGCTTGTTATTTTTGCAATCTGGGCCAATTGTTTGTCTGAAACACGAAGTTCTGGCAGATGCACTTCAATCACCTGTTGGCCCAAACCGTTTTCGCCTTCGTGTTTTATGACCACATTACCGCTAAGATTCTGCACTTTGCCGATCATACGGTAGTTGATAAGGCCCTGTGAGGTAGCTTGGACAGTGCCGTGATAGCAAAAAAGCGTAACAAATAAGAACAAGATATATAATGCTGGGAATCGCTTTCCTAACATGGCTTATACTCCTAAGTTATAAAGTTAAATACCCCTAGCATGCCGGGGGCTTGTATGAGGAGATATCAACAGGTTTTCCCCTGTATTTACCACCTCCCACTCAAAGCGCCTCTTTTATGCCCGGAAGGGGTTTTGGAGAAGCTTAAGTCAACGGCCTTATGGCAAAAGCCCAAGGCTTAACTCATTGTGTCATTCCTGCCTCATAATTTCAGGCCAGTTACGCACGGTTTTCCCGTACACGGATGACAGATCAGCCGAGATCAAGGCATCGCCAAAATGATCATGCCCAAGCGCCACAAGAATATGCTCAAGATGTTCATTAAACGCTCGCAGAACCGCAGCCTCAAAAGCTTCATACCTCGCCAATTGTTCCTTCACTGCACACGCGATGGTTTGCTGATGTTTCGACAAGTCAAAAACCTGCGCCAATTGCTGCATGATCGCTCCAGATAGCTCATCAGCGCTGGCATCGCACTCTGGCTGGCAGTCAATTTCACTCAGAAACCCGACTTGCACGGTAAGCCACTCATCCAGGGATCGACCGCTTTCTTCCAGTGTGAGCAGGGCAATCTCAACTGCCAGCCCCGATTGGGCACCCAGCAGTTTGGCAAAACTGTCTTTAAGGTAGGCGTTGACTGCATCAACGAGGTCAGCTGGCAAAGACGGATCAAGCAGCTCAACACCGAAATCGCGCATCTGGATCACAAACAGGATCGCTTTGCGCCAAAGATTGGAGGTATGGAAGGTAAACGCATCGTAAGCCTCCCAGTCGATGTTCATGGCAGCCAGTTGCGGCAGATGATCCTTCGTTTCCGGGCTGAAATATTGCCCCTTCATCGTCTCATAGGCCCTGCTGATCATCTCCTCCGAACCACCGCACACTTCCGCCTCGCCGATGAGCAACTGTTGATCTTCAAGATAGGCATAGAATCCCTTGGCATCTGGCAGTGTTTTTTCAGCATCGCTGCTTTTGAAACAGTCATTCATCATGGCAAGGAAAGTTGCCTGCTGGAAACCCAGGCACACTTTGTAAAGACCCGACATCCAAACCGGAATGCGATGCGAAACCAGTGGCTGTGACTGGCGCAACGCCATATAGTCCGTGAGAAAAACACCCATGCCCGAAATCAGGGCAAGGTCATAATAGGTGGACACAGGCTTGTGATAAAACGCCCGGTAACGCTGACTGAGCCATGACAACAATGACAAGCTGTTCTGCCATTCGGGTAAAATGCTCTGCAGGGCACTGACATTCATCGGATGGGCATGATGGTAGCGGCTACCTGCGTAAGGGCATGATTTGAACTTGGTTTCAACCTGCGCGTAGGCCTGCGCCCGGCCTTCACCAATGGGACGGCCATCGATATCCATATATTCATGGACATGGCGCTGTAACAGCCAATCAAAGACCCGTGCTTTGTCCAGAACCGTTTCCTGGGTCATATCTATCCGCCTCGCTCACTGTTATTGGGTTTGCCGGCGCAACACCAGTTGCACTTCGTCTTTACCATAAATGAACACCCCAAAAAGACCCAAATACCAGTATTTCGGAGACAACAGTGCCGACCAGCGATACCCCTCATTCAGTGTGCTTAAGCCGCCGTAGGTATCCCAATAGTGATCCATGGCCGGCACATTGAGAAAGGGAATCCAGCTGTGGAAAAAAGGATGCCTGGCTATCTGCGCCACCTCCCAGCCCCTCTGGTTCATCTGGTCAATAATCCAAGTATGCGTCAGGATATGGCGATGGAAGGGTTGCTGTAATATCTGCCGGTGTTGAACCACGTTGTTAAGGTCAATGCTCAACGCATCCGGGGTCTCGATATAGATGAACCCGTTTTCTGTGGCAAGGCCAGTCAGAGTTTCCAGATGGGAAGTCACCGAAATATCATGCTCGATGACATCGGACGACATGACAACATCATAGCGCTGCTCAAGCGCCTTTGTATCAGCAAACTCTTTGGTGAAAGGGTCATAGCCCTGAGCATACTTGTAACCATTTTCCTGAAGAAAACGCAGGAAATGTCCGCCGCCACAACCGTAGTCCAGAACACGATGCTCTTTTGCCATCCCGGCTTTTTGCAGCCATTTTAACTTCCTGCCAAAGAAAAACCGGGTAACACGGTCTGGCTCGTTTTGCTCGTGCAAGCCGTACTGGCTGTAATAATGTCCCAGATCCACGCCTTCCAAAGCGTGAATACACTGGCAATTTCCGCACTGCCAGACAGTAAACCGTTCATTCTCAAACTCCCGCTCACTGGAAGGGACAGCAGCCTGGAGCGTTGTTGGAGATAATGTTTCAGGCGACGCGCAAAGGTCACACTGGGTATAATCAAATATAGGTTTCATAGTGCCTACTGCCTGTTAGTATTTGTTTCTTCCATTTCCGGAATGTGCGTGATGAGGCGTCGATATAACCCGCTCGGCGCAAAACTGAACAAACGGCATACCAGCCAAGCTTGCCAGGGAAACCAGTCTACCGCGCGGTTGCGTTCAATAGCGGTACAGATACGGGTCGCCGCCTGTTCTGCTGTGAGCAGATCCTTTACCGTTTCCCGCTCTTCATCGGTAATGATGGGCGTATCCACATAGCCCGGAGCCACCACGGTCGCTTTCACGCCCAGCGGGTGTAAGTCGACACGCAGGCTCTGGAAAAATGTTACCAGTGCGGCTTTGCTCGCAGAATAGGTGCCGGCAGCGGGCAATCCGATCATGCCAGCCATGCTGGACACGGCGACAAGATGCCCTTGTTTTCGCTGTATCATGCCCGGCAGCACCGCCCCAACGCTGTTGACCACACCTTGTACATTGGTGGCGATCACAGCGTTTTGGGTGGCAGCGTCGAACTTCATCACGTCTGTCTTGTGGTAGATACCCGCATTGGCGATCATGACCTCGCAAGGCCCCAGTCGCTTCTCAAGCAGCTGGACAGCAGTTGCTGTTGCTGCAGGATCCGTTACATCCGCACAGGCCCAAGCCACCTTGTCGACCGGAGCCGCCAGGGTAGTAATGATCTGTTCGAGTACGTTCTGCCTTCTTGCAATCAGCCCGACTTTTGCACCTTGCTTGACGAGATGTTCAGCCAGTGCTTTACCAATACCGCTGGACGCACCTGTCACCACAACACATTTGTCATGCCAAAATGCATTTTTCGCCGTCATCATATTGATCTCTTGTTTGTTTTGAGCGCATTACCCTTCCACCGAGGCGGGCAATACAGACAGGGCGCGATTGCCCTTCTTCATCATAGGCAAGAAAGCATTCCCTACGCTTGCTATTAAAGTGAGCGTCTGAAGGGCAAGTGCGCTGAAAATCCCAAAATGAAACAGGAACACACCACCGGCGCACATAACGCTCCCCCCCACAACCGTCCTGAAACCGGTGTGCAAATTCCTATCAAACTGCTGCGACAGGTCAAACATCTTATCGAGGTGGTTCAGACTCCCATCCATCATGAGGATTTGTGCCGTATCCATCGCAGCACTGGTAGCCCCGCTCAGGGAAATCGACACATTGGCCTGCTTGAGGGCAATGGTGTCGTTGATCCCATCACCGATAAAGCAAACCGAGCGGCCTTTTTGCTGGAGCTGTGCTATAAGAGTCGCCTTATCTTCCGGCAAGGTTTCTGCAAAAAACTGGTCAATACCCAGCTCATCCGCCAGCGCTTTGGTGGGGAGGTGATGGTCGCCCGAAATAATACACAAGGACAGGTTACGTTGTTTCAAGCGGCTAATGATCGCTTTTGCCTCAGGCCGGATAGTCGGATGCAACGCCACAGCACCGCCCAGCTGGTTATCGATGGCGACCATGATAAGAGAATGGCCCAAGGCATGGCTGTCAGCCAGGTTTTGTCGGATGACGGCTGGTATGGCAATCCCCTCAGAGTCCATAAAGCGGTCACTACCGACCCGAATCCAGCGTCCGTCAATCTGGGCCTTGATACCGTAGCCAACCTGATAGGCTGCTTCATTCAAAGAGGGCAGCACCAATTGCCGCTCTTTAGCGGCCAAAAGGATCGCCTTTGCGACCGGATGGCTCTGCTTCACCTCCGCCGCTGCCGCGTAAGTTAGTAGTGTCTCTTCATCATAGCCCTCACAAAGATAAATGGCTCCAACGTGAGGCTGTTCAAGGGTGAGCGTACCTGTTTTATCAAAAACGATGGTATCCACTTCTCTCAAGCCTTCAAGGGCACGTCCGTCTTTGATGAGAATACCGCTTTGCGAAGCGAGATGAAGAAAATTCAAGGTGCTTAAGGGGGCTGCGAGCTGGATGGCATCCGAGAAATTCGACAGCAGGATGGCAGTGGCCCCAATCGGCCCCAAGGTCAACAAGGCAAGTGTCCCGGTTCCCAATGTCGGCAAAACGGCTTTGTTTGAGAGCTGTTCACCGCGTGTCTCAACCGAGGTCCTGTAATCAGCCGTGCGGCTCCAAATCTCGCCAATTTGTGCCGCCACCGCATCCGCACCCGCCTTTTCAACGGCAATGTGGAGATACCCTGTCAGCAATGTGGTAGCCGCAAATACAGGTTCGCCCACCCCTTTTTCAACCGGTTGGGATTCTCCTGTCAACATGCGCTGATCAATAGACCCTATACCCTTGACAACCGAGCCATCAACCGGAATCATCTCTCCTGCGCTAACGACCACCACATCGCCCACCTGCACATCTTCAAATGGTATTTCAACTTCCGCGCCGTCCCGTAGGAGCCAGACAAAACGGGCTTGCTCGCCGAACAAATTGGAAAGGCTTTTTATCGACTCGTCTTTGGTCTTGAGCACGAGCTTGGCCGAAAGATAATAAAGCCATGTGCCTACCGCCCCTGCCATGAAAAAGAAAGGATTTAAATGGTTGGCCAGACCCAGCGTGATCGCCCCGCCAACAGCGATACTATCTACTAAAGACGGTTTGAGACGGTGTTCTTTCAAGCCATCATAGGCATCCATGAACATCGGGACTAAGGTGTAGAGCAGCGCCGGAATGGCGATGATATGTGCAGGCGGGAAAATCGCCATGGTGACGGCGCCCACCCCCACGACCGCTGAAGAAACCTTAAAATAGTGATCGAGCGCTTGCCTCTCCTCCTTCTGGGCATCCGCCTCCGATACGACATCAAGACCTTGGGCATTGGCATCCACTACAACTTTAGCTGCCTGCTGTTGACCAATCTTGGTGATTAGCCTGCTCGACTTCTTCTGCGCTGGGAGCAGGCCAGCGGCCCTAGCCCCGTAGATGCTGCTCGCCATCACCAGGAGAGCACCGCCGACAATCATGACATTCTCCCTGAATTGTGAAAGCCAACAGCCATCAAACAGCCTGCTCTGTCATTTCAGCCGGATTCTCATGGATCATGTCCCAAACCGCTTGTAGCCCTTTGATAGCCTGATCTATTTCGGCCTCGGTGTTGGAAGCGGTGATTGAGAACCGGGCCAGGTTCCGGTGCATGGGCACGACCGGATACACGGCGGGCGTGATCAGAAGGTCGTATTCCCACAGGAGCTTGCACGCCTCAGTCACCTGGTCAACGTTGCCGATAACAATGCTCACAATCGGGAAATCATTTTCATTGTCGACTTCATAACCGATGGCTTTCGCTGAAGCCACCAGTTTGTGTGTCAACCTGTAAACGTGCTGCCTTTTCTGATCGCCTTCCTCACGATTGACCCGAAGCCCGGCAAGGGCGCTGGCCAGGCTCGCCACTGGCGACGGGCCGGAAAAGACAAAAGTGCTGGCAAGCCCAAGGCGGGCTTTCATGGCGCCGTCGAAGCAGGTGATAAAAGCGCCATAAGACGAGAAGGACTTGGACAGTGCTGCGACATAGATAATGCGATCTTCAACATAGTCAAGACCGAAGTGTTTAACGATACCGCGACCACCATAACCATAAGGCATGGTTTCGGAAGAATTCTCCCCGATCACGCCCAACCCATGGGCATCATCCACATAAATAACGGCATTGTGGGCTTTGGCCAACTGCGCCATTTCGCGCAAGGGAGGAAACCCACCCGACATCGAATAGACACCGTCAATGGCAATAATCTTGCTCTGCTCCGGACGATAACGCACCAGCTTTCTGGCCAAATCGTCAAGATCGTTGTGGCCGAACTCCACCCATTCAGTGCCATCCGCCTGTGCCCTAAGGCATGCTTCATAAATTGAATGATGCGCCGCGTTGTCTTTAAAGATTACTCCATTGAACCCCGCCAACAAAGGCAGTACACCGAAATGCAACAAGTGCACAGAAGGGAACACCAGTGTGTTAGGCGCACCGACCAGATCAGATAGTTCTTGCTCAAGTTCAGCGTAAAGGCCCGGTGATGCTACAGCCCGTGTCCAGCTGGGATGGACCCCCCACTTTTCCAAAGCAGGCGGGATGGAATTGATGACATCAGGATGTAAATCCATACCCAAATAGTTACAGGAAGCAAAGTCACAACGCCAGCGGCCATCAATCAACACCTGCCGACCCCGCTGTTCTTCCGCTGTCACATAGGTTTGTGGCACTTGCCTAAGCTGCTGGACTTCGGCATCGAGGGTGGCTTCGTTTTTGGCATAGCCGTCTTCAGCAGCGCGTCTATCTTGACTTTCTCCTTGTGCCGCTTTATCGTCCAGACGTTGAAGCACCATGTTAGCCAACAATTGGGTAGTGGCGTCCTGCATGATGGTTTCCAACGGAATTGAGACGCGCAAGGCCCGATCCAGACGGTTTTTTAGTTCAACCGTCATCAGGGAATCCAGACCCAGTTCATTCCAGTGCTGTTCGGGAGACATTGTCTGTGAAGTATCCAGCCCCAGCACCTGAGTGAGCTGATCACCAATATAGGTAATCAGCAAGCTGTGCCGGTCGTTACCTGATGCCGTCCGTATCCTTTCCAACACGTCCATCGTTGCAGTGGCCTTAGGACGTTGCGGCATCTTGCGCTGCATTTGGCGCACAACCGGCGGCTCCTGCCCCACAGGGAACTGTCTCATGAACATTGGCCAGTTCATCGG
>SBAV01000518.1 GCA_005239965.1 Methylobacter tundripaludum | reverse complement strand
GTGTATAACGTTTTGTTAAGGGGCTGCCCGTTTGGAAAATAAGCAAAGCCCCTGTGTTGTTTACAAACTGAAATTTAAAAATGGCCAAGTACGGGCAGTCCCACTTGAACAAATTGTTAGCGTGCCAAACTATACAACAATGTTAAACCACCACAGAAATAATAAACCAAAAAATATACCAGAACGTTAATATGAATTCCGTTTACACAAAAATTCTGACACACACCGTTTACTTTCTAAGGCACATTGAGTTTTGATTCACATGATGCTGTGTCGCCATTTGATGCTCCGCCATCGCAAATATCGCCAACACCTAATCCTCCATTCATGGCATCGTTTCCATCTCCCCCGCTGAGATAATCGTTTCCATCTTGGCCGGATAACCGATCCTTACCAGCTTCTCCTAAAAGCGAATCCCGACCGGATTCCCCAAACAATTGGTCATTTCCATTGCCTCCTAAAATCACATCATTACCCCCACCACCACAAATGATGTCATCTTCACCTAGACCATAAATTACATCATCGCCTCCTAAGCCAGTGATAATGTCTTTCTTAGGAGTGCCTATCAATAAATCAGGATTGAAAGTGCCAATAATAGTTGGCTTCAAACCATTGCATGTTGGAATGATTTCGACAACTCCAAAAGGGAGGTCAAGCATTCGCGTATCGCCTACGATGTCATGCCATTTTCCTGGTGACCACCATGGCCCCAAAATTCCTCCAAAATCTTCGTCAGGAAGACCACCTGCTGGCTCCCCAGTCTGCCAATTGAGATAACCGACAGGTTCCCCGCTCACCCATACCCAGTTACCTTCGGAGCGATAGTCGCTAAGGCCACTCCAAAGTGAAATGTTGCTTTGGTCGGGAAGATTGTTGTTCTTTGCATATTTGACCGCAACCGGAATGAATGTATCGTATACCCATTTGTTTTCGGCAGCATTGTTGATAGTTACTAGATGACCGCCCAAACTTACAGCCTCCTGTTCGGCAGCTAACCACCACTTTGTCCCGTCTGTATCAAGTAAGTAGTAAATATGCCCATTAAATTTGGCGGTGTGAATGACCCTAGCGGATGCTTGGTCAGCAGTTATACCGAACAGGAATAAAACTAAAAAATAAGTGTATTTTTTATTCATTTTAATACCCTCTAAGTAAAGCTTATTATCGAAATGCCGAAAGTTTGCCTTTTCATCCAATAAATGAAAAATCGTTCTCATAGTTAATTAAAAACTATGGTGCGGCAATACGTATGAATACCTACGATCATATGCTTACCAATCAGTTTCCATGCTGAGGGAAGTCAACACGCAGAAAAACCAAAAACCGACCGCTAACGCAAAGGTAAGGGGCGCGCCGCTCAAGGACGCTAAGCGAAGCCACCGAACCGGATGCAAAAACCCACCTTCAAAACCGCCTTAGGGCGGCGCGTCCCTTTGACCGTTTTGTTAGGCGAAGAGAATCTACGGCCAAAGCCGTACCGACGCAAGCGAAAGAAGGCAATTCAAACTCCAAAGCTGTTGTTCGGAACTAGCCAAACTAAAATTTAAGTCTTAAGTACGCATGCAAAATTAACCTGGCATTTTTCAGGACATCTTGTAAAAATAATCAATAAAAACAATTAGGTACCTGTTATTTCTGACTGGATAATTATGCATGGGTACTTATCTGACCCCAGTTATTCCAGTTATTTCAGCCCACCTATATTGATAGAATCTAGTTGAATCGGCTTGACATGGGATTCTCTAAAAAATGTTCTGCCGGGAAGTTGTACCTCTGGACGAGCCCTAGATTTTTTTGCCAAAAGAAAATCGGTAAGCCCCATCAGCGTTGATACATAATGTACGTCGTCAGCATTGAGATAGCGATGTTGACTCGCCGTGGCCGTACTAATCATAGATCGGATGAAGGTTTCGCCATTTTTATTTTCGGCCCAGTCTACTATATACCCTTTGCTTTCCATTTCTTGAATCGAAGATTTCAAACGCATACCACCTTCAAACACTATCTTAAGAATGGGATTAACAAACCTCTCCGCATTATTATCATAAAGTCTAGGAAATACGTAGGCACGAGGATCATTTTTAAACTGTTCAATCATGTGATCACTTGCTTTGGCGACACAATTAACGAAACGAAACAGCAATTCCCTATATTTTATTGGTAAAGCCAAGTCAGAAATATCAAGATATTTTTCTATGGAATTGCATAGACCATGAAAAGCCTTTTGTGTTGAGGCTAAACCATTATCTACTGTCGATAAACCAAGTTTGCAGCTCCAATTGTTAAATACTTTCTCTAAGTCATCCAAAGATTCAGGAAAGCCTTCTTTGCACACCAAGTCCCAAAGGCGAATAAACCGATACGAAGGACAAGCGTTCCAGACATCCACGTCGTAACTACCAAGTAGACTCCATATGACAACTGCACTTGCCGCGGAATCTAAAGGTAAATGCGTTTTTTCACACATCACAAAGGCTAAATTCAACATTTTAGCATAGGCACTTTTGTTAGCCAGCATGATGTGCTCCTTGAAGATATTGCAGTCATCTGCGCCGTACATGTGCCAAATGTTCTGAAGCTGCACAAGAAGACCAGAGAGTTCGAAAACCTGCCAAGGCTGTAACGAGAATTTTCCGTGAACCGTTTGTGGATTATGTGTAAACTGGTCAATTTTTTCAGAATAGAAAATAGACCTTAGAACGAATTCATCAAACGTTTCTTGCGAAAGCGGAAGAATACCTTTCATTTTCGAGGTTATAGAAATATCCTCCTCGATATATGGAAAATTTACCGGACGTAATAACATCTCACTCATCCCAGACTGAAACATTGCAAGCACCTGCTTCCGTTTATTTTCAGTTAATCGACACCACATTGAGATGGGTACTGGTAAGCAATTTGCGTCTTCAGCAAACTTAAAAGGAAACAGCATTTGCAGTACATGAGCAAGTGCTAATACCCGTTGTTGAAAAATGTGCGCACTGTATGGAGTAAGAAGGAAATCATGGAAATGCCGAATTTCGTGAGGTAGTACCGATACAGTACTCAGAGCCTCAAATCGTTGTTCAGGCATAAGATGATCAAGTGAAAGAGGGACGGTGTTAGCGTTAAACCGTTGCCATGTATCCCATGCACTTAGCTTACTAAAGCGAATTGTTGCGCCGATGAAAGAAGGGTCAAAGCCCCCATAATCTAGTTGAATGCTCATAATTAAATCCGTTAAATCGTTTTAATTGCTGTGCATTTATTTATCACCTTTATCAGTCATTATGTTCTGTGCAGATTGCAATAATTGGCGGACCTCCTCCACTGCAAGAGGCTTAGAACTATGGAGTTCTATTGTTTCATACGGTGTTTGAATGATAATTGTGTGAGCATCACTCTCACTCATCCACATCGGAATTCTTGTAGCAAGATCGCCAACGTAAAGGGTTAGTGAAAGAATTGTCGCAACCGCCGCAGCTTTGTCAATATCGAAACCTAACCTTGAGGCATCTTCTTCCACCGTCTCAGATTGGATATTTAGATCATTTGGATGTAGCTTCGCATAGTTCTTAACCAGACTAATAAACTTGTCGTTTCCTATGAATTTTACATAACAAATTTGCGGTTCAGTCATCTGCTCCCCCTATATTGAGGTTAGTTTTTAGATATAAACAAGCGGTTCTCATTATCAGTAAGCACAGCCTAACGTAAAGCTAAGGGGCGCGCCTGTCACGGAAGACTGGCGAAGCGATCGAAGCCGAAAAAACACAAACCTTCAAAACCGCCACGAAAAGGCGCGTCCCGCTTGAGCGTAATGTTAGCCAACCAATCCCCAAAAAATGGGGAAAAGTGTTGAAATTGCGCTCAAAAATATCATTTATTTTCAAATAGTTGAAATGAGCGCATTGAGAGACT
>SBAV01000296.1 GCA_005239965.1 Methylobacter tundripaludum | reverse complement strand
GTTCTACGCTACGCCGTTATCGGCGCGATAATGGGTTTTATCGTGGGATTGCTGGTGGCCGGAGTGATGGATATTACCAAGCCTTTCGGAGCGGTGCCGAGTATCGTTTATTATGCAGTTATTGGTGCGCTGACATTATTCGGCGCGTGGGAAGGCAGTTTTACAGGTTTTTCCAATGAAAATAAAAAAATATCCTTATTTCACAATGAGATAGAATCTGGAAAGTATTTAATTTTGATTTATGCACGGAAAGAAATGGAAGACATTATTAAAACGGTCATGAGTACCAAACATCCAGAAGCGAAGCTGGTTGCCGAAGATGAGCATTTCTATAATCCGTTAACGGGGCTGAAGCGAGTATGACTTTTTCGGGTCAATTAACATGGGCATGACAGCGAAGAGGGTTGGCATAATCCTGTATCCGGGGGGTTAGAGCTTTCCCTCTAGCCCACTTTTTCGATCACGCAATGCCCAATAAATCATCATGGCCCCAAAAGCTGCGAACAAATGCTTTATCGAATGTCCGCTGAGCAAGCCCAAAACGTTATAAAGCCCTGCGTCGAAAAACTCCGCGATTTTCGATACAACATAAGCCACTATCATGCCCCAAATGGCATTGTTAAGGTATTCTATTGGAGTAAAAATCCACAGAATGATTGGAATCAAAATCATCGGCAAAAACTGCACCAAGGCATAAAGGCGCAAATCGCCGTGGCCGTCCTGCTCGCTGACATGCCAATAAATCACCGAAATCAATCCTAATACCAACAAAGGAACAACAATTTTAAGCGCCCAGCGGGTCGAAATATATTCCCCGACAATGGCACTGAATAAAGCCATAAAGGCAATCGTCATCGGCAAACGGTCCCAAACCAGGGTTTGGTTATCAGGATGGTAATGGTAGTAAGACGAGCCGATGCCGGTAAGAAATACTCCGGCAAAAAAGATAAGATAATGCGGCTTTAAGCTGGCGAGCCAACCGCTCTTTTTTTGCGTTGCCAAAATAAATCGCATCCCCATCATGCCGATAATAATAAAAGGCAGATTGGAAATAACATTAAAAAAATTGGCGATACCAAACGCATTGCGCTGATCGGCGAAGCGATGATAAGCCATATCTTGGCTTATAGGCTCAAAGCCCAACGCCGCAATCACAGCGATGACTATGATGGAAAAAATAATTTTAAGACGATAATCCAATAACATAGGCAATTTCAGTTGGCTTAAACTTTGGACCATCTCTTATTTTTGGATTAAATGATCCGTTAGGTGTTGTGATAATTATCTCTCAGGCTACACTCAGTCACAACCATCAGAAATATTAACTCTCACCCGCCATAGCCAAGGGGTTTTCGATCTATAGCCCTGTGCATGTCGTGCGCCTACAACGACAATGTCGTGTGTCAGACGATCTTCGAAGGCCCACCAGTGTGACAGATTGATGTCGTATTCCTCCGGTCTTTTCGTGTCGATGACCAAGAGCGTGTTTTTCATCAAACGCAGTGTTTTCGGGTCAACCTCTCCAATGACAAGAGGGTAACGCGGAAGGTCGCCCCGACTGTTCGATGGGTTGATGTTTCCCAGCCAAAAAATACGGCCACTCGAATGGTTCAGCAGTTGGGACATGCTCGAAGGCGAGTAAAACGGCGTACCGTCATCATAGATCCAAGGTTCCGGCTTGCTCCAATGGTAGCCGCCATCTTTCGATGTTGAGTACCACCGATAACTGGGAATCTTGAACTGTGGGTCTTTACTGCCGCCGTTGCTGCCCCGCATCACGACCAAAAGTCGTCCGTCGGGCCCTTCGGCAAGGGTAGGTTCAAGCATTCCCCGTGTTGAGTGTGCTGGATCGCCCACAATCGGTTTGCTGATTTCCCACTCTAGCCGATTTTTATCAACCCAGCGCCCGATAATCATGACCGTATTGATGTAGGCGAAACCGCCTGGAGAAAACGGTTTGCCATCCCAGCCTAACTCGGTGGTTTGAGCAGGGATAATGATTTCACCTGCCCTAGTACGAAGTGGCTGAGATCCCACATCTCCCATAAAGATAGCGTTCTTGCCCCAGTAAACCCCTTCGAAGGGCTTTTCCTTGGTGTGCCTTTTCTGAATGATCGGCTCATCGAACAAGTAAGTTCTCCCGCCATCCAGGGAAACACGATAACGCAGGTAGTAAGCCGTCAGTCCAATAGATGACTCGATGGCTCTCGGATCCAGTCCAGGCGTGTCCATAGAGAGAACAATACGTACAAGGCGCCCATTAGTGTGATCCACGAAGAGCGGAAACACTCGCCGCCGGTAACCATACGGCAGATTACTGTTGAAGTTCGGGCTGGGTGAGAAGCCCTCCCAGGTTTGACCATTATCTGGAGAATAGCCACCAACCTTGACCATTTCGATGCCTGTCGGCTTCAAGTATGAGGCGTACATCAACGGAGACATACTATCGAGCTGTTGACTGGTCTTAAGGAACAGCGTCGTCATCGGGTTAATACCCTCTATCGAGATGCTGCTGACCGTAGGTTTGGCGAAGTTTTTCCGGTTGGCGTAGTGTGATGTGTAGGTGTGGTTATCGATGGGACGCGCTTTTGAAGCTGCGTGATGGCAATCTCTACTAATAGAACTGATCTGCACTTTTTGGTATTCTGTGGATGGCGGTGTATAAGCAACTTCATAAATTGAACAGCTACAAAGTAATATGCTCCACCCAATTACTGCGATTATTTTTTTATTTTGCTCATACATGACGACCGAACAGTAAATAAATTGTAGGGAGGGTTAAAAGGGGCCGCCTAAAACCCCCCGTTGTCAAAACCAAATATCATCGAATTAAGATAATCTGAGTTCAGGATAAGCATTTACGGCACCCTTCAAAAGTAGTTAACAGTTTGCGAAAGAATCATGCCAATTTTGTGGGCATGTCTTTCTATAAAGTTTTATAACGCAATGATTTAATACGGGTTATATATAAACCAATCTGTATGAAAGTTTTTGCCGATTCGAAGTGTTCACTATTTTTATGTGCAAAATGAAGGGTACCCAATTTGGCACTAAAAACCCGTTAAAGCCAAAAGTTGACCGTATTTTTAATCCAGAATCGATATTTTTAAAATTAGTATTCATTTTAATTCAATTGGTTATGTTTTTTCTCCATTCATCATATTGGCGAAGGTATTGATAAAGAAAATGGTTAGAATCTAACTTGTATTAGCTCAAACATCGGTCGGCAGTTCCATTGCTAAAAAACTATCACCCGACTACGCCCGCCTCAGCCTCATTACGAATTTGTTGATAAACCGCCCGCATCAAATGTTCGGCTGCTATATTGCGGAAGGCCTCATCGTTCATGAGCCGCACAAAAATATCCTCGTTACCATCCATGCGTTCAACAAACAAGTTTTCCAATTGCTTGTTGAACACCGGTTCAAAATTCTCTATCGAATTGGCCATCACCGCTTGGCGCAGTTGCTCATTTGCCACGGCTGTTTCACGCACCTGGTCAAAGAACAGTTGGTCGGCCAGGTTGAATTCAGTGCCGAACCGCTCATTGAGCTTATCAACTAGAGTTGATAACTGTACTTCCTCATCAGGTTGGCCAGTACCGACAGCGGTAGGCCCATACACAGATTCAGCCTCTCCGACCTTGAGATCAATAGCGCCTTCGTTGATTTTCTGTAGTCGGTAATATTTCAGCTCAACGTCATCGTCAACTTGAACGTTGCGGGCATCGGCGTTTCGTGGCAGTTTGTTCAGTAAAAAACGGGTATAGGTATAGAGTTTTTCGTGGTCAGAATCTTGATAAGGAATAATTTGTGAAATGAACAGGTACAAGTTACGGAACGTTGCCAACTGTCCCTTGAAGAAATTTTGATCTTCTTCTTTTAATTGTTTAAACCTATCGACAGCCAAATCAAGCAGGCCATTCAATTTCTTGTGTTCGCCGCCCGTTGGGTTCATGCGGTTTCGGAACCAAATTTCACACCAGGCGTTTACCTCTTCTGACGTAAAAATTTTCCATTCAGCCAGGCTATGCGCCAAGGTATTGAGCTGCTGTGGGTCTGAATCTTCACCTTT
>SBAV01000150.1 GCA_005239965.1 Methylobacter tundripaludum | reverse complement strand
ACACAGGAGGAGGCAAGCATCGATTGATTATGCGTTTAAAAATCAATTGGTTTTTTCAACATGATAGGGCGATGTTGATTTAACAAAGTAGAATTAAGCGCTGCCTGGAAATCGAACCGGATTTTAAAGGTGCATTGCAAGAATGGCTGGGCAATCGCCTGCGTAAACTAACCGGCGAAGCAATTCCGCTCAATGCTTGGGTAATGGATGCGGTGGCCGATCATTTAAAAATGAATTTTCGGGTGATTGATGACCAGGACCAGCTGCTCGATTACGGCCGGGACTTAAAAAAACTACAAGCCAAATATGTGATTGAAGCTGGAAACAGTTTTGATCAGATTGCATCCGATGAACTGCAATACACCGGCTATATACAATGGGGCTTTGATGATTTGCCGGAGACTTATGAGTTCATCCAGAAAGGCCAGCGTTTTATTGGCTTTCCGGCTATCGTCGACGAAGGCGATGCGGTGGGTGTGCGTATTTTTGATACCCAGCACAAAGCTGCAATCCAGCATCAGGTAGGGCTTATCAGGTTGTTTCAGTTGCAGTTGCGTAAGGAATGTACTTACATCCTGAAAAACATGCCGCAATCGGCAGCCGTGGAATTGACTTACCACCGCTTGCCGAAACATCCAATTATTCAGGGCGATGTTGAAGTGTCGTATAAAAACGATTTGTTACATGTGATTTTGCACAGTGTTTTTGTTGAGGGCAGAACAATACGAAGCCAACAGTTGTTTGAGCGCAGTTTGCAGGAAAACAAGCCCCGGTTTATAAGCATGGCTAACGAAGCAGGCAAAATAGCATTGGAAATTATGCTGTTGTACGGTAGCATTAAAACGCAATTGCAGCTTTTTAACGGCAATGATCCACTCGCAAAGGATGTTAGTGAGCAATTGGGTTTTCTGGTCTATGCGGGCTTTATCCGCAACACACCGTATTCGCAACTCAAAGTCATACCGCGTTATCTGAAAGCCATACAATACCGTTTGGACAAACGTATGAATGATCCACACAAGGCACAGGAAATCAGCCGTTATGCCCTACGTTATTGGAAAGATGTTGAAAAAAGGGCGAAGAAAGAACGCGTTGTTCCCGAACAGGAGTTTTTTCGTTGGGCATTGGAAGAATTTAGGGTATCCCTGTTTGCACAGCAGCTTAAAACAGCGTATCCCATTTCTGCAAAACGCATGGATAAGGCTTGGGATGAGCGATGAGGATTACGGGAAGTTGCTAAATTTGTCAAGACTTATGCACAGATAAAATCAAAGAAATAAAAAAGCTTGCAGCAGTGTAATCCAGGGCTGATGAATTTGTTAAGTTATTGATTAAAAATGAAATTGAAAAATTGTATTATTTATAGACAATGTAACAAAACTGTAATAAAAACGGGTGTTAAGCAATGTAAAAAACAAGTTTTCCACAGAGTTATCCACAATTTTTGTGTATAACTTTGAACAGTGATTAAAAGCAGTCGCCTTGACATTTTGTACGTATGTGGTGGAGAATCAATTCCATTATCCAAATAGTGTTATAGACACATTTTGTATTATTTTCGTATTATTAGAGAAATATTATGATGATTTCGTTCGATTATTGGCGTGTCCGTAAGCGAGGCAGCGGCCTTTGTCTGTTAGTGTTGGTCATTGTTTTCGGATGGTGCGGCGTAGCAAATGCGGCAACAACAGTTTCCAGTTTGGCAGTAAAACCTCGGCAAGTTGTTTTGCTTTTGCATGGAATGAGCTCCACTGCTGCAAAGTGGAATAAATTGGTTAATAATAACGCCGGTTTTGATGGGCGCTGTACTAATACCAGGGATCCCAAATTTTCGACACTATCAATAAAACCGAATAGTGAAGGTGTTTATTGTATGCGCTTTAATTTTGGTGCTTATGATCGTATCAGCACAGCACCGAAGGGTTTGGATAAAAAAATATGTTCTGAAGCTGGGGGCTGTGCCGGTGATTACTCAACGTTTGATTCGTTAGGCAAAGAAATTGAGGTTGCGGTCAGCCGTATCAGAACCCGATTGGGCACCAACGTGCAAATTGTGCTTTTGGGACACAGTCGTGGCGGCCTTGCGGCCAGGGCGTTTCTTGAAAGCACCAGCGCATTGAGGACTAATGTTGTGGGATTGATGACTACCGGAACGCCTCATGCGGGTTCTCCACTAGGGCGCTATTACACATACATGAATATTAACTGCTTACCAGAATCAGATTATGATGGTTTGTTTGATACTGGTGACTGCGCTGATGATTGGCGTTTTATCAACTCTTACCCTATTAAGGATCTTGGCGGCCTGGATTTAAAAGCCCCCGCTGTTGCTTTTTTATCAGATGCATCACCTTCTATCATAGCCTTGAATAATAAAATTGCCGCGATACCGCCCATCATTCGATTTACGCAATTAACCTATACCAATATTAAGTTTGGCTGTTTGGGCGGCGATCCTATTGACCCTGAAACCGGCTGTGGCTACGATATATTTGGCAATATTATCCAATTTAAGCCTTCCAGAAAAAGCTTAAACTATGTGTTGAATGGGCGTGCACGCAATACTTTAACGGGTGATGGCATTGTGCCGGTTACCAGCCAAAAAATGACTTCGTTGAAAGGCTGGAACCGTAGTGTAACGTCTTATGCCAGAGCAAATCGTATTCATACCACTGAAGCAGAACAAATACTCGACTTGTCGACCGCACTGAAAAATATGTACAAGCGGCTAGTTCTACTTTGTTAAATCAACATCGCCCTATCATGTTGAAAAAACCAATTGATTTTTAAACGCATAATCAATCGATGCTTGCCTCCTCCTGTGT
>SBAV01000432.1 GCA_005239965.1 Methylobacter tundripaludum | reverse complement strand
ATTTTCGGCGGAATTTTATCCTATTCCATCTCTCCCCTTACTCATACTCGAAGAGTACCGTTTTCTCGGGAAATACTTGGCCAGCATTGATGGCACGGGCATTTACAGTTCCGGCAATGTCAGTTGCCTTGATTGCTGCGTCAAGCAGCACAAGGATGGCCGTGAGAGCTATTACCATCAGCTGTTGGCCGCAGTCATGGTGCACCCGGATAAAAAAACCGTGCTGCCTTTTTGCCCTGAAGCGATCACCCGGCAGGACGGCCATGACAAGAACGACTGCGAGCACAATGCCTCCAAACGGCTGGTTCCGCAATTGACCCAAGACTTTCCGCGACGGGAGATGGTCGTCCTGCAAGATGCGCTGACCTGTAACGGGCCCGCACATCAAGATGCTGAAGGCGCAGGGGGTTAGCTTCATCACCGCCAAGCCTGCCGCCAACAGCCTATTGTTGAACACTGTCCTCAATGGTTTGGGCGATGGCAGCACCCAGGAAGTTACCGGCACGACTGCCGAAGGTGTTGCCTATGGCTACCGTTACGCCAACCAGGTGCCACTCAACCATGAACACAAAGACTTATTGGTCAACTTTATTGATTATTGGGAGGAACGCCCCGACGGTACGACATTTATGTATGCCTGCGTCACTGACATCTTCCTCACCGCCGACAATGTGGCGGATGTGGTGCGCGCCGGCCGTTCCCGCTGGAAAGTGGAGAACGAAACCTTTAATACCCTGAAAAACCTGGGCTATAACCTGGAACACAACTATGGGCATGGCAACAAACATCTTTCTACGGCATTTGCCATCCTGATGATGCTGGCCTTCCTGATTGACCAGACGCAAGAGGCCTGTTGCGCGTACTTTCAGGCCGCCCGTGACCGTTTCCACAGCCGTAAATCATTATGGGACAAGATGCGTGCCCTGTTCAATAATTTCCTGATAGCCGATTGGGGCGCATTGTTTGCCGCTATCATTTGGGGGCATAAGAACGCCCAAATGATACCTAAAGGCTGTGATACCGGATAGTGACGATTGCCCGGGTTAGGGCGGGGGTTTCAATAGGGTATTGGGTGAATTTTTAATAGGCGGATTTCAGGCAGGCTTTCAGGGCTTGAGAGGTGCGTGCACGTCTGCAAAAATTAGAGCGACTACAGTTCGGCTCGCTCCGGTTCTTAGAGAAATAGCGGGAATTGCTGCCCCCATAATATTATCCGTGGTGTCGTAAGTTTTTTTGAACTGAAAGTATTGAAAATGAGTGGGAAGTGAAAGGTATCTTATCTAAGAATCTACTGTTAGCATCCCTACGCATTCGCTCTCGCGAATTTTTTCCTGTGTTGCTATTAAAACATTCATTTTTTCAACAAATGAAATGTTAAAACTATCCAGCAAATTAAACACGGCTAGAGCCATGTTTTCTTCAGTTAATTGGGTGATTGGTTCATTGGAAAGTATAGCTTGTTGATGAGTGAACTGCACAGGTTGGCCATGCACTCCTTGCCCCTTTGTAACATCGAGCATAGTAACTTCTAAATTTTCAAAATCTTGTGTTGGTGAAAATGTTTCGGATTTTTTAGATAGAACGGAGGTTGGAATTAGCTCGCCTGTAATGCTGTGTGCTTGGTAAATTAATCGCTTAATTTCAGATACGGGCAAGTTCTTATTTTTAATATTTATAATAAACTTATAATCGACAACGGGTTCGTTTGCTATTTCACTTAGGTCGTAAATTGCGGTTGGTGAAATGCCCGCATCCTTAAGGTCATATATTTTGAATTTATCACAGAATTTGGCCGCACGCGTGTATCTGTAAAAAGTAGATTGTTTAATCGTACATAATGGGTGATTAGGTTTAGAACCCCTGAGTTCTTGCAAAAATTGTCCAAATTCTATTTTAGATTTAAATTTGTCTGAAATAAGCATAGCGAGTTTCCATTTTAATAAAATGTAATCACCTTCAAGCTGCCCCCATTTATCAACTAATTCGCTAATAGTTAATTTACGTAGAGATTTTGTTGGTAAAACGTCTATTTTGGCGATTTCTTTGCTATGTACTTTAAATATCTCATCTATTTTAGTTTCAGCATCCCTGGCCTCTAACTGCGCTCTTTTGTTCTTAATCATAATCCAGCCTCTTCAACTAAAGCTAAAATTTCAATTTTTGCATTATTTTCACTGTCTGATTTTCCGATCATTTCAATGACGCCCAAGCCTTCAGAGAGCGCATCACGATACACTTTCCGGTCGTAAATATTAGTGGATAATAGTTTAAGCTCAGGATAGTCCAAAATAAACGCTCTAGCCAATTCTATCTCCTTGCCTTTAATGTTGGTTGGAGCTTGATTTAAAAAGCCATAAGCATTAATTTTGGGGTTTATTCGTCGAGCCTGAGTGATGAGGCGCGTGGTATTGTGAGCCGCGTTTAGATCGGCTTGACTGGGTCGTATGGGTACAAGAACTACGTCGGCTACTAGTAATGCAGATCTAAATTCGTCTGAATCCCTGCCAGCAACATCTATAATTATGTTGGCGTATTTTTCCGATAGCTCCATGATGGTTGAATCGATGTCGCCGTAACGTTGGATACAGGTTATTTTAGGCTGTCCTGGCTGGTTTAATCGACGCTCGGTCTCCCACTCGCTTGATGTCGGCTGTCGATCTGCATCAAAGAGCAAAATTTCTTTTCCTTGGTGCGCTAAAACAGTGGCTATATTGGTCACAGCGGTTGATTTACCCGCCCCGCCTTTAGTACTTCCTACAAGAATTATCATATCATTTTGTTCTGATTGTGGAGGATTATTGGGTTGCTCAAAAAACTCTTAAGGGAATTAAAAATCGAATGTACAGAGCATT
>SBAV01000014.1 GCA_005239965.1 Methylobacter tundripaludum | reverse complement strand
CCGACATTGTCGGCCTTTTCTCTGTTAGTGCAGCAGTCCCTGCAACAAGCCATTGAGCTTATGCACAAAAGCCGCCGGATCGTCCAGCTGTCCACCTTCACTTAAGATGGCTTGGTCAAACAGGATGTGCGTCAAGTCGGCAAACCGGCTGTCATCCTGCTCGGTTTTCAACCGTTCGACTAATGGATGGCTTGGATTGATCTCGAAAATAGGTTTTTTACCCATGCCCATACCGCCCATCATTTGCCCAGCTTCTTTCATGATGCGTTCCATATTAAGGCTCATGCCATAAATATCCGCCACCAAACACGCAGGAGATTCGGTCAAGCGATGGCTTAATTTGACTTCACTGATCTTGTCACCCAGTACCTCCTTGATTTGCTTGAGCACGGATTCAAAGTCTTTACTGGTTTCTTCCTGAATTTTTTGGTCTTCTTCATCCGCCAGTTTACCTAAATCCAGGTTGCCTTTGGCGACAGATTCCAAATGTTTACCGTCGAATTCATCCAGGTGCGAGACCAGCCATTCATCAATACGGTCAGACAGCAGCAAAACTTCGATGCCTTTTTTGCGGAAAATTTCCAGATGCGGGCTGTTTTTGGCGGCAGCAAAACTTTCGGCGGTCACATAGTAAATCTTTTCCTGACCTTCCTTCATGCGGCTGACGTAATCTTCCAAAGACACATCTTGCTTGTCGGTATTGGCGTGGGTTGATGCAAAACGCAGCAGTTTGGAGATGCGCTCTTTGTTGCTGAAATCTTCAATTGGGCCTTCTTTGATGACGGTACCGAATTGCGACCAGAATTTGGCGTATTTTTCGGCATCATTTTTGGCCAGACCTTCCAACATACCCAAGACTTTTTTAACGGCGCCGGATTTGATGGTGCTGATTTGCTTGCTTTGTTGCAGGATTTCCCGCGATACGTTCAGCGGCAAGGAGTTGGCATCAATAATGCCTTTGATGAAACGCAAGTAGCGCGGCATCAACTGTTCGGCATCATCTGTGATAAAGACCTTGCGTATGTACAATTTGACGCCGTGCTTGGCATCTCTGTCCCACAGGTCAAATGGGGCGCGTGACGGAATATACAGCAATAAGGTGTACTCGTTGGTGCCTTCCACTTTGCTGTGGATATGGGTTAATGGCTCCTGGTAATCGTGGGAAACATGCTTATAGAAGGAGCTGTAATCGTCATCGGAAATATCCTGACGGGCTTTTGTCCATAACGCAGAAGCGCTGTTGATGGTTTCTTCTTCAATCTTTGGTTCTGGTTTGGCTTCGGCTTTTTGGGTATCTGCATCGGTTGCGTCCTCGTCTTTTTCTTCATCATAAGACGGCATGACTTCCTTATCCATGACGATTGGCAAGGCGATGTGGTCAGAAAATTTTCTGACGATGGCGCGGATACGGTAGCCATCCAAAAATTCATCCTCACTTTCTTTAAGGTGCAGGACAATTTCCGTACCGCGCTGTGCTTTTTCTACGGTTTCCAGAGTGTAGTCGCCTTCGCCGGTTGATTCCCAACGCACGCCTTCGCTCACCTCAGCACCTGCCTTACGGGTGGTCAAGGTGACTTTATCGGCAACGATGAACGCAGAATAAAAACCGACCCCAAACTGGCCGATCAATTCGCTGTCTTTGGCTTGCTCGCCGGTAAGGGCTTCAAAAAACTGTTTGGTGCCAGACTTGGCAATAGTGCCGATATGTTCCTGAACTTCGGTGCGGGTCATACCAATGCCGTTATCGGTGACGGTAATGGTGCGTTGGTCTTTGTCAAAAGCGATGCGGATTTTCAGGTCGCTGTCACCTTCGTATAGCTTGTCATTGGATAAAGCCTCAAAACGCAGCTTATCCGCAGCATCCGAGCCATTGGAAATCAGTTCCCGCAAGAAAATTTCTTTGTTGCTGTACAAAGAATGTATCATTAAATGCAGCAGATGTTTAACTTCGGTTTGAAATCCCAAGGTTTCTTTTTTTACTTCAACAGTCATCTTATCAGTCCTAAATTAACAATAACAATGGCAAAAACATGGGGACGAATTGATTTTTTTCAAGCCTGATTTCTTGCCGTTCGCTTATTTTTTAGGGTAACCCCATAAATTGGTACTGTTAGCACGGAATGCGATTATATCGTCCCCTTTAGGTATAAACCGCCCGCCCTTCGACAAAGCTCAAAGCGATCGGACAATTGTCTATACCTGTCAAAATAGAAAACAACCAAAGCTAGCACTACCCTAAAACTCCTATAATTACAAGGTAACATTTCACATTTTTTCTGTGAAAAAAGACCCTGTTCATCAGTCCGCAAATCTTTATAATGAAATTATATGATAGTCGATGATTTTATAAACCTTGGCTTAATAACAATACCTTCGCCAATTTTGGATTTTGGTCTAAATTCGATGAAAATCAGCTTAGGCAGCTATAGTTAAAACAATGACTTAGCTATGCTTGAGGCTCTATTTTCAACTGACTGTATCCGTTTGACGAAAGTATTGTCGATAGATGGGTACTGTTAGCAGGAACTCGATTAAACTTTTTTTGTACTTTTTTGTCTTAAAAATGCATTGAAACTAACTTTAGGTGTAACGACTATGGAACCGGTAGCTATTTTAAAAATGTTGTTTTTGTTGATTTGGCCTATGTTAATAATGGGAATTGTTATTTTGAATAGAAAATACCATAATAAGCATAGAAATTCGGGAAATAGCGTATGGCATCATTAGCTGTGATGAATAGGTTTATGGAAAAAGATAGCCTTTAAATCGCGTGAAAAGTCGTAAAAAGACTTATTTCTAGTTCTACTTTGTTAAATCAACATCGCCCTATCATGTTGAAAAAACCAATTGATTTTTAAACGCATAATCAATCGATGCTTGCCTCCTCCTGTG
>SBAV01000046.1 GCA_005239965.1 Methylobacter tundripaludum | reverse complement strand
CTCGGGGAGAGGGTTAGGGTGAGGGGTTCAATAAGGCTTTTACTATTTAAATCCCCTCATCCCAACCTTCTCCCTGAGGGAGAAGGAGCCGATCGGCATTTGGCTGAAGCATCTTGCTAATCAGGAAGTGAATTAATGCCTCAACAATTTTTTAAGTTTAAAAGCCGCGCAACGAAAGTCAACTCGATTTACAAATTTGGTAATTTGATTTGTGATTTTTTAAAATTATTCGTCTAACCCCAAGCATTCAATAAGACTTACCTATAAATCAGGCTGGTATCTGACTCTAACTGCCAGCCAATCCAACGAAAAATCGCGAACCGTTGTCCCGGCTACATTTGACAGGCGGACTTTGAAATTATGGTGAGCCAGATCATTCGAAGTCCAGGTGCGGCCCCAGGTATCCAATACTCCGCCCAGTGTATAGGCCCTGGTTCCCGTGGTTAACGTGTCTGTCAGCTTAGGAGTCGTCCAAGTTAAACCACCATCCCAGGATAATTGGGTACAAATATGAGGCTTGCCAGCAACGCTATCCGCTTTGGCGTACAGCTTGACTTCGATGCCTTTCACAATCACCTCTTTGGGGATATTGATAAAATAATCATAAAAATTATGCTTGTCTTTGCCTTTATCATCACAAATTAAGCTATTGTTGGTACCGCTATTTATATCGACGGCATTTGCTTTTTGGTGGGTGTAGGCATTAACCGGACTGACATCATAACCATTGTTATCCCCCGCATCCCGAATCACAGCCGCATCATCGCCTGGGCTGTAAAAATTGGTGGTTACAGTATCGCAGTACTGTGCTTTCTTGCCAATTGCACTGTACGGACAAGCCGCCTGCGCCATTAAATACAAAATAGCCACACGATTGCGGGCGGCTTCTTTGGGGATAACATCGTCAGACGGATAAAACCCCCCATCCGCTTCTGTTTTCGGCGCCATCTCAAAGGTGTAATTAAGAATGCCATGTACGCCGTACAACCAATCGTTGAGCGTACCATCGGCAATATACATATCACTCCACTGTTTGGGGGCATAGCCATTCAGCTTGGCCATTTTTTTTCCCATTGCCACCAATACATCATGATCATCTTGGCTCATGTCCGAAGGCGCATCGGCGAGCGTATGGCTGTAGGGCCACAAAATCAGCTCCGAATAGCTGTGAAAATCAATGGCCACCTTGATTTGCTGCTTGCCATTCAGTACGCGACTGTTAACAAAATCACGCACTACCTTGGTTTCTGGTTCAGAAAAACTGGCATCACCGTGATAGGTTGGACTATTGGGTTTAGCCTTGCTGCTATTACAACAGCCCCACAAATAATCCCAATTGCGATTTAAATCGCTACCAATCGTTTTAGTCTTGACATTAGGTTGGCGATTTTTACGCCAGGATCGATAAGTGCCGGTAGCGATGTCATATTCCCCACCGTCTGGATTCATGTCAAAAATAATCCAGATTTCCCGGTCATTGACCAAACGTGTAATTTGTGGGTCAACAGTGTATTCTTGCGTTAACATTTTTAAGGTATATAACGCCTGCTCCACCGTGAGGTGTTCACGCGCATGTTGATGATGCGTCAACAACACTTCGGGTTCGGATTCATCTTTTTCAACTTTATCGGACAGTTTGCCCGCCCAAATAGTACGCCCTTCAGCTGAAGTACCCAAGTTATACAATTTAAAAATTGCCGGATGATCGATTTCAGCCTGCTGTATCTCCGCCACCATTTCCGAATAGTCGTGGTAATTTGAATCAGTGACGGGGAAAGACAACATTTTGCCTTCATCCCGGGTCGGCGGGGCAATAGAAAAACCCAGCCGGGCAATGGCTGCTTTTTCTGTCGATGTTGCCTCAACCAATACATAGGCATGGCCGGCCTCGAGTATGAGCGCCCCGGTGTTAGCGATCTTGGAACGGCTGATTGCGTCAAAAACCCGTTCAACCTTATAAACTCTTGTGATTTGCTCAGCCATGCCAGCCGCGTTGCTCACGCATATCCAAGACAAGCTGACCATCATCAACGGCATCAGAAAATTAAGCGAGAATCGTTTAAACCTATCCATATAAACCTAATGTTATTACAACATCCGACAATAAAAAGACGAAATGCAAGGCAAAAAACCACTCCAAACATTTCGTCTTTCTACAACCGTCAATGCAAAATGCGTATCTGAAAAATTTGGCAATTGTAAGCTTTTTGTATGTTTTTACAAATACGCAACTGAAGCAATATCAAAAATTCAGCTTAAGTGAGTAGCCAAAAATAATCAGATTAAGCATAAAGAAAAAACATGGTATTGCTAAAGAACATGTTTACGATCGCTTTACTCCTGAACTTTAAGCATTTGTCAGCCTAACTATCATCTTGTATAGCAACTTTACAAACTTATGTAAATTATCAACCTATCGTATCGAGCCCCAACCCAAACTCAATGTATCCTAAAACCTTAATCACCAGAATTAAACTATGGGAAACGTAACTCGTCACCAATGGATTTCAGTAGCGGCTTATTACAAAGCAGAAGCCAGAAATTTTGTCCCTGGAAAGGAGCTGGATGATTGGCTGGCTGCCGAAAATGATTATGTAAGGATGGAAATAACACATTATCTTGCCTTAGCGGAAGAAGATGGCGGCATGACCCATACCGGTTTGCAACAATTGGCAAAGTCGGTTGGCGTTGAAAAACCGGAAAAAATGATTCTAAAAGTCGAATTGATACAGGCCATTCAAAATACTACACATCATCATCCCTGCTTTCGTCAAGATTTTGGCATGACTTGTACCGAAGAAGACTGCAAATGGAAAGCCGAATGTAAAAAACTGATTGCCGAATGGTGTCAAGAGACGGATTGGTAGAACCTGCCAACCGCTAATGCAACAAGTATCAGATTGACGAATCAAAACATTAGCCCCCATAGCCGGTTATAGTCGCGGTGCCGGGTTAACAGCTTTATCGTTAACCCAATTACCGAATGTTACAAAATCAACTGAATTGACCCAGTTCCTCACTTCCGCGAGAAAAACGGTTTTTGCTACGCAATGTAAACAAGCTTAACACAGACAATGCCAGTAAGCCCGTAACACGCGGCTCAGGTACGGGAAGACCACTTTCAAACCTGACTTCGCTAAGGCCACTGTAAATACTGCCGTAATTTGATAAAATTGAAAATCTGACGTACTGGGTAGTTTGATTAAACGCTTTAAATTCTGGCATAAACCCGCCATCCACACCCGCCCCCTGATCCAGCGTTGCAGAACGGACCAGGTTAAAAATATTACCATCTGTCGATGTTAAAATATCAAATTGTCTTACCCCACTATTAGTCCCTCCCTCCACTGGATTATACTGCCACACATAAGCACCATTCAGCGCATAAACATTACCTAAATCGAAAGTTAGCGTCGCTGTTACGGTCTTATTGGTCAACCACATATTTGCATAATAAGTATTGTGAAATTCACCCTCCAATCCTACACCGTTAATCAGATTATTTTCATTAAATTCCGAATTCGTAAATGTGCTTGAGACCTCAACAGCAACAGGCGTTATAACTGTCGCACCAACTATCGGAGATGCCAATATTGTTGAACTAGCCATGACTACCGAAGCCAAAAATTTTAATTTCATCTTATCCTCTTATGTCTGTCTTTAAGTCTTTCTAAATCCTTAACCTAACGCGAGTTCCATTATTTTTAATGCAATACCGGTGACTATAGACAGATAGGTTTTTCTTGAAAAACTATTTATATTGCAAAATCCCAACGAACCTGCAAAAGTCTGTCCTAGTACATTGAAGTATAGTCGGTGTAAAGCTAACAACAAGTCTCATGCTAATATTTTTTTAAAAACTGTAAACTTATGCAGCTTAATTCATTCAATATCCCATCAAAAATAGTTAAATTTACAAATGAAAACACCTCACGAACCGAATCATGTAGCACATACAGCGCCATTATTGCCAGCTGAGACCAAAAAGGCGGTTGCCGTCCAACTACCTTATTTCGATGACTTATTAGTTTTATTAGCTCAAGGCAATGAGGCGATCAACCACAGCTTTGGCCGGCATGTTCATTGGGGCTACTGGCCACAACCAACGGCAGAATTACCGGCAACAGCGGATTTTGCACAAGCGGCAGAAAATCTAAGCCAGCAAGTGTGCCTCGCTGGCAATATTGCCAACAACCGTAGTGTCTTGGATGTCGGTTGTGGTTTTGGTGGCACACTTGCCCATATCAATGAAAACTACACCGGCATGACACTTACCGGCTTAAATATTGACGAACGCCAATTGGCCAGAGCCCGTGCAACCGTTAGTCCCCAAGGTGGCAACCGCATTGATTTCCACCAAGGCAACGCCTGCGCCCTACCCTTTTCTGATCAGTCATTCGATATCGTGCTGGCCGTTGAATGTATTTTTCATTTTCCTGACCGCCGGCAATTTTTTACCGAAGCGTACCGCGTTCTTAAACCAGGCGGCACCTTGGCGTTATCCGATTTTATTCCCCATCCCGCCATAGCGCCTTTGACTAAAATAAAACTGCCGGAAAGCTTGAGTATCGGTTTTTATGGCAAATGCAACGTACAATACACCGCCAAGCACTACCGAAATCTGGCAACGCAAACGCGGTTTAATCTAACAACAGAACGGGACATTACCAATAACACCCTGCCCACATACACTTACTTACGATGGCTTGCGCACCAGCAAAGCGTTACCAGCCGCATTGCCCGATTAGAAACAATCACCCTGGAATGCTTAAGCCGGCTGAAATTATTAAACTATTACATATACGGGTTCCAAAAACCCTTTTAACGGGCACTTTAAGTTGAATCAAAATTACCCAGACCATTGCCATAACTAGAATAAGAAGTAATGACCATGCAAAACCAGTCCGTCAATTTACGATTTTTCATAGAACACTTTAATCGCTTTTTACCGAATAAACAGACGGTTTCGCTGGCCATTACTTTAGTGGTCAGTTTTGTGCTGATTTATTCCCTGGCTGATTTGTTAATGCCGGCGTTTGCCTCCATCGTGCTGGCCTACTTACTGGAAGGCATCGTTGGCAAATTGGAAGGTTTGAAAATACCGCGCCTCCCTGCCGTGTATCTGGTATTTTCATGCTTTATGGCGGGCCTTGGCATTTTGTTATTTTATTTAATGCCCATTGTTTCGGAGCAAGCGGTGGAACTGGTGCAGCACATTCCGGCCATCATCTCGAGTTTTCAGGATGAAATTATGCGTTTGCCGGAAACCTATCCACAGTTTATTTCGGAACATAAAATTCAGGACATTCTATTTAACATTCAACGAGAATTACTGACTTACGGCCAAAACATGTTGTCGTATTCGGCAGCTTCGGTTATAGGTTTGGTCAGTGCTTTGGTTTATTTATTTTTAGTACCGATGATGGTGTTTTTCTTTTTGAAAGATAAAAACCTGCTCATCAACTGGTTTTTGCAATTTCTGCCTAAAGAGCGGCATTTGACTGTACGTGTTTGGGAAGAAATTGATATGCAAATCAGTAACTATGTGCGGGGTAAATTTGCGGAAGTCATGATCCTGTGGTTTGTCAGTTATGTGACCTTTGAAACCATGGGGTTAAATTATGCCTTGTTGCTATCGGTATTAATGGGATTGCAAGTGATTATTCCCTACATCGGTGCAACCCTGGTGACATTTCCTGTGCTGGGTGTCGCCTATTTTCAATGGGGATTAAGCGGCGATAATTTTTTATACATTTTGATTGCCTATTCGATCATTCAAGCCTTAGATGGCGTTATTCTGGTACCGGTGTTGTTTTCCGAGGCGGTCAATTTACATGCGATTGCCATTATCGTGGCCATTCTGTTTTTTGGTGGCTTATGGGGATTTTGGGGGGTGTTTTTGGCAATTCCGCTGGCTACCGTCGTTAAAGCCGTACTCACCGCCTGGCCAAAACTGGATGATAAAGAAGTCGATGTGGCTTAGTTTAAATATCGGGGCATAAAAAGCAGGCATCCCCAACCTGTATTGGTTCAGCGTGACTTGGACTTGGCTCTCTTATAAACTTAGGAGAAGTCGGAGTAATTATGCCAAAGAAAAACAAGTCATGGTCGTTAGAAGAT
>SBAV01000400.1 GCA_005239965.1 Methylobacter tundripaludum | reverse complement strand
GGACTATTTGGGTGGCATCGGCAAAAGTAAACTGCTCGTTAAATTGCAGGCGATAAGTCGCAACCGGAATGGCTGTCTCTTTCGGTTGATTGTCAGGATTAGCCATATTCCCTCCTAATATCCTGCAGAATAAGCAAGTGGGCTGTCGCCTCAATCATTTTTCGGTTCTTCATCCAAACAAAAAATGACCGACCAAGGGCTTAAACTACCTTGCAACTGGTTTTTCTTCACTTCGGCATCACTGGCAAACAACACCTCTCCGCTACGAGAACAATCAACCTTTGCCGGTTCACTATCCAGATTTGCCAGCAACCTTAACGCTGAACCATCGTTCAAGCGCCATTCCACACTTAACGTCCGCTCATTCAAAAGCCGGTAATGGGCTTGTCCGCCGACCATTGCCTTTAATCTTGGCGTTATGTGGCTGCTGCGAATGTGCAATAATTCCTGATGATATTCAAACCATTGTTGATGTGGGGCGTGATTGATCTCGTCCCAGTCCAGCTTGGCCAGTTGATAGGTGTTAGCGGCATTAGGCAACGGTATTTTCCGGCGCAATTCAGCATCGTTAAACGCCGGGAATTGGGTAAACTCTTGCAATCGCCCCTGGTTCACCTTATTGCCTAACTCTTCGGGAAAGTCTACAAAATAGGTAAAGGGTTGGCTGCTGGCCCATTCTTGTCCCATGAACAACAAAGGGGGCGACGGTGCCAATAATAAGATTGCGGTTGCCGCCCGCAAAGCATCCGGGTCACAAAGATTTGAGATGCGTTCACCTAACGCCCGGTTGCCTACCTGATCATGATTCTGCAAAAAGGATACAAAGGCTGTCAGCGGCACATCAGAGCAGGGTTCGCCTCTTGTTTTTCCACCCCGATAAGCCGACACCTCGCCCTGATAAGCAAAGCCTTCAGTCAAACAGCGCCCCAGATGCTGTAAAGGTTGCTGCATAAAGTCCTGATAATATCCCGCACTTTCCCCCGTTAACAAGACATGCAGGGCATGGTGAATGTCATCATTCCACTGCGCGGCAATCGTTCCTTGTTGTAAATATCGAGCGACATTGGCATCGTTCTCAAGTATCAGGTGCACTTGCCGGACACATCCTGGACTGGCCTGTACTGCGGCCGCAATTTCTTCGACAATATTCGGTCGGCTATCATCGACAATGGCATGCACGGCATCAAGCCGTAGGCCATCGAGATGGTATTCCTCTAGCCAGTATAATGCATTGTGAATAAAGAAATCGCGTACCATGCGGCTGCCCTTGCCATCAAAGTTAATTGCGGCTCCCCACGGTGAGTGATGGTGCTCACTAAAAAACTGTGGCGCATAGGCATGCAGATAATTGCCGTCCGGCCCGAAGTGGTTATATACTACGTCGAGCAGCACCATCAATCCGCGTGTATGCGCCGCCTGCACCAGTGCTTTCAGTTCCTCCGGAGTACCGTAGCAGCTATCAGGCGCAAACAGCAGCACCCCATCGTAACCCCAGTTACGCTTGCCCGGAAAATCCGCTATCGGCATCAGCTCAATGGCGGTGATACCTAATTCCACCAAATAGTCGAGACGCTGCAGGGCAGCCGTGAAAGTACCCTCAGCGGTGAAGGTGCCTACATGCAGCTCATAGATAACCGATTCATACCAGAGCCTCCCCTTCCAAGTATCGTCCTGCCAGTCAAAAGCAGATGGATCGACTACTTGGCTGGAGCCGTGCACATCGTAGGGATTGGCACGCGATGCCGGATCGGGCACAATAAGCCCCCGTCCAGTCGGTAATGGTATAGCGTCCCGGGCGCTGCCTGTGGACGCGAAATCTCGATCTGGAACCAGCCGTCTGCAATCGGGCGCATCGGTAAGATGATTTCTTTGGCTGCGCCATTTTCCAGTATTAGCTCGACCTGACGCACTGCCGGTGCCCATAGGCGAAACCGTACGCTGCCATCAGGCATCATGCAGGCTCCAAAAGGCATATCGTGAACTCGTCTCATTGCGTCTTACCTTGTTTCAACAGCACCAGTGACCGTCCATACACAGGATAGCTTTGTCCGACTTTGTAACGGGAAAATTCGGGTGTGCCCATGCTATCAAAAGTGTCGAGCAATACATCCCAACAGGAATGCTCGTCGAATTCCGGCAGCGTAAAGGCAATGTCCTCATGATGGGCATTGATTAGCAACAGCAAATTATCATCGATTAAACGCCGTCCTCGCCCATCTGTTTCGAGCAAGGTATCGCCTACCAGGTGCACACCCAGACAACGCGAAAATGCCTGATTCCAGTCTTCATCACTCATTTCACCCCCATCCGGATTGAGCCAGATAATATCTTTTACTTCGCCACCGCGAATAGGGCGTCCCTGAAAAAAATAGCGTCGCCGGAACAAAGGATGCTCTTTGCGCAAACTGATGATACGCCGGGTGAATGCAAGCAAATCCTGATCCTGTTGCCTCAATTCCCAGCTTAGCCAGCTAATCGCATTGTCCTGACAATAGGCGTTATTATTACCCTGCTGAGTACGCCCCATTTCGTCGCCTGCCACCAGCATCGGAACCCCTTGTGAAAACAGCAGGGTAGCGAGAAGATTGCGTTTCTGACGGGCGCGCAAGGCATTAATGGTCGGATCGTCAGTTTCTCCCTCGACGCCGCAATTCCATGAATGGTTATTGTCGTTACCATCGCGGTTATCTTCCTGATTGGCCTCGTTGTGCTTGGCGTCGTAGGTCACCAGGTCATGCAGGGTAAACCCGTCGTGCGCATTGATGAAATTGATGCTCGCATGGGGCTTACGTCCGCTACGTTCGTACAGGTCGCTGGAGCCTGTCAAGCGTTGCGCCAGTTCTCCGAGCAGTCCACCATCGCCTTTCCAATAGGCGCGAATACTATCGCGATACTTATCGTTCCATTCCGCCCAGCCCAACGGGAAATTGCCTACTTGATAGCCGCCTTCGCCCAGATCCCAGGGTTCGGCGATCAGCTTAATGGTGCTCAGCACAGGATCCTGGCGGATGGTGTCGAAGAAGGTGCCCAGCTGGTTTACTTCATGCAACTCCCTAGCCAGCGCGGAAGCCAGATCGAAACGGAAGCCGTCCACATGCATTTCAAGTACCCAATAACGCAGGCTGTCCATGATCAATTGGAGTACGCATGACTGTTGCATGTCCAGGGTGTTGCCACAGCCCGTGTAGTCTTTATAATAGCGCGGATTATCAGCTTCCAGGCGATAGTAGGAAGCATTGTCGATGCCTCGGAAGGACAGTGTCGGGCCCAGCTGATTACCTTCGGCGGTATGGTTGTAGACTACGTCCAGAATGACCTCAATGCCTACCTTATGGAGGGTCTTTACCATAGTTTTAAATTCGCTAATCTGGCCACTCGCCGAATAACGGGAATCGGGTGCCAGGAAACCTATCGAATTATATCCCCAGTAATTGCGCATGCCTCGTTCGATCAGGTGGCGGTCATCGAGAAAAGTATGCACCGGCATGAGTTCAACCGTCGTCACGCCCAGACGTTTGAGGTGTTCGATGGCCGGCGCCATCGCCAATCCGGCGTAGGTGCCGCGAAACTGTGGCGGGATATCCGGATGTTGCATGGTCAAGCCTTTGACGTGCAGCTCATAAATCACCATATCGTGCCAGTGAATGTCGGGGGGTTGATCATTTCCCCAGGTAAAGGTCTGATCGATAACCCGGCACTTCGGCATACCACTGGCATTGTCACGACGACTAAAAGAAAGATCCTCGTGCTTGCTGCCGATACTGTAACCGAAATGGGCGTCACTCCAGCGCGGTGTCCCCACTATATCTTTCGCATAGGGTTCTATCAGCAGCTTGTTCGGATTGAACCTATGCCCCTCCTGCGGACAGTAAGGGCCATGCACCCGGAAACCATAAAGCAACCCTGGGCGGGCCTCAGGTAGATAGCAGTGCCAGACCAAATCGCTACGCTCTTTCAGTTCGACGCGCTGGACTTCGCTCTTGCCCTTGGGATCGAACAGGCAAAGCTCGACTTTTTCGGCATGCTCGGAAAAAATCGCAAAACTCACGCCTTCGCCATCCCAATATGCACCGCGTGGATAAGGACGGCCTGGCCAAATTGCAGTTATTGGATTAGTCATGTTTGAGCCCTCTCGTCTGAATGATTCACGTTGAAATATAACAGTTATTGGCAAAAATTGCGCTCATGGTTCGACAAGCTCACCACGAACGGCTTATCCTTAAACTGTCCCGTGTTGAGTTGAAAAACCACACGCATTGCATTTCGCTAGATCGCTGGTTGCAGTAGCGACAGTATACCGCGCAACGGAATAACTACCGAATCCGGGCGGTTGTCAAGTTCGTAGCGCACCTCGTAAAGCACCTTTTCCAGCAGGAACAAGTCAAGTAAACCGCGCAGCGATGTGTCCGGTGCGAACAGCCCGCAACTATGCACTGCTTCATCGTAGGCTGTAAGGAATACCCGCCCAACCTCGGCTTCCCAGTCACGCACCAAAGGTTCAAACCTCGCCAAATCCTTGGGTTGTTCCGCGCTGACGTGCGCAAGCGCAGTGTAGGCAGCATAGTTGAACGACCGCAGCATGTCGGCCACATCCCTCAAGGGTGAGTGTTTGTGGCGACGCTCGGCAAATGGGCGTGTCGGCTCGCCTTCAAAATCGGTTAACACGAAATCATTCTGTGTGAGTAGCACTTGCCCCAAATGATAATCACCGTGGTAACGTGTTTTAACTGTTTCAATCTGTCCGGAAATACAGGTTTGGAGACGATCAATAAGCGCTTTACGTTGCACGACCAACGTTTGGGCTACTTCACGCACAGACTCGGCAAGCCCTTGCTTCCGATGCTCAAGTAGATCCAACGTATCTACCGCTTCCGCTTGCACCCGCAGTATCCAGTCCGTGAGATCTGTGTCGGTAACCGGCTCGGGATCGAAGGCAGAATCACCCGTCGCTATACCCAGCGCATTGTGCAGTTCGCCAGTACGCTGACCGAGCGTACGCATCAGAACCAGATAGGCGCCATGTGCTTCTGCCGCTGGTTCCACCGGCTCGACGGCTGTGCGGCATTCTTCCAGGAAACGCCCCAGGTAATCCAGCGTGTAGCTCCAGCAGTCGCCCTGATTTTCAACATAGCCCTGTAGCAACGCAAGCGTCATGTTGTTCCCGTCGCTGCCTTGATACTCGACGATGCCGAGCACGGGGGCAATATTGGGAAATTTCGCCACGTCGGTTAAAAAATGCCCGATCTCAAACTCCGGATTCGTCCCGATCTGGAGATGTCGGTAGCCTTTCAGAAATAGCTGCTCACCCAACGCGACAGCGGTATTGCTGCCTTGTGTGGCAGGCGGATGAATGGGCAGGTTCGCGAATGCCTCTCCGGAGAAAGTAGCGAAAGCGTCGGTTGGCAAAAAGCAAATAGTGCCTTGTTCACAGGATATCGTTTGCTTTGTGCCGATGGCTTGTACCACTGCCCGGCAAAATGCTCCGTCAGCAAACGCATCTGCGATGATGCCAACGTTAGCTTGTTCACGAATTTTAGTTATGGTAGTTGGCGACATGGTGTGCAGGCGTTCCTCATCGCCATTTTCCCACGCCAGTGCGAGGGGCAAAAAATAGGTTTGTGGCCCATGGCGGGTCGCACCTTCAATTCTGTACAGGGCTATCAGCCACTTATAATCCCCATCCATCCACTCGGCATCGATAAGTCTAACCCGTCGTATCACTTCACCTTTGGCGCTATACCAGCGTTGTGCTGCAACAAAACGCGGCAAGGCGTCTTCTTCGATCTGGATGCGCACCTTGTCCGCCATGGCAATACGCCAAGGTAAAATCTGATCACGGAAAAAGTTGTGCCAACCCTCAAACAGCACCAGCGTTGGCAATTCTTCAGGTGGCAATAAATGTTCCTCGTGCCAAGCTGGAGCCGCTTCGCCGCTGGCTAGCCGGAACCAATAGTAGTTATGACCGGGTAAAGTGAGTAGATAGGGTAATTCGCCAATAGGCGGGAAAGCGGCACGTCCCAACAATTCAACCGGCACGTATCCCTTATAAGCAGAGAGATCAAGCTCGACCGCTTGTGCAGCCCGCGACAGATTGGTAACGCACAAAATAATGTCGTCTTCGTATAGCCTGAAATAAGCGAGTATCTTGCGATTTCTGGGGTGCAAAAAAACCAGTTTCCCACGACCGAATGCCTGATGATTTTTGCGTAGCGCCAGCACCCGTTTCATCCAATTTAATAACGAAGCACGTTCACGCAGTTGCGCCTCCACATTAACAGCTCCATAGCCATATTCCGGATCCATGATAGGCGGCAGATAGAGACGTTGCGGATCAGCGCGAGAAAAACCGGCATTACGATCCGGACTCCATTGCATGGGTGTACGCACGCCATTACGATCGCCCAGGAAAAAATTGTCCCCCATGCCAATCTCATCGCCGTAATAGATGATGGGCGAACCCGGCATGGACAGCAACAAGCTGTTCATTAGCCTGATTTTATCGATTTCGTTGTCCATCAGCGGTGCCAATCGGCGCCGGATACCGAAATTCAGGCGTGCGAGCGGATCACCGACATACATCTGGTACATATAGTCACGTTCTTTGTCAGTGACCATCTCCAAGGTAAGCTCGTCGTGATTACGCAGAAAAACAGCCCATTGGCAGGTTTCCGGAATATCCGGCGTCTGCCGCAGAATATCGACAATAGGATGGCGATCTTCCTGAGCGATAGCCATGTACATCCGTGGCATGAGGGGAAAATGATAAGCCATGTGACATTCATCGCCGTCGCTGAAGTAGCCTCGGACGTCTTCCGGCCACTGGTTGACTTCGGCGAGAAACATGCGGTTTTTATAATGCTGATCGAGTACCGCCCGCATGTGTTTGAGCACGGTGTGCGTTTCGGGCAGGTTTTCGTTTTTGGTGCCCTCACGCACGCACAGATAAGGAATCGCATCCAGACGCATGCCATCCACACCCTGATCCAACCAAAAGCGCATAAGTCTGATAACCGCTTTTACCACCTGAGGATTATTGTAGTTAAGGTCGGGTTGATGCGAAAAGAAACGATGCCAGTAATAGGCATGTGCTTCTTCGTCCCAGATCCAGTTGGATTTCTCGCTATCATTGAAAATAATGCGCGTCTCGGGAAATTTCCGGTTGGTATCGCTCCAGACGTAATAATTACGCTTGCTTGAACCGGCAGGCGCCCGGCGCGCAGCCTGAAACCACGGATGCTGGTCGGAGGTATGATTAATGACCAGCTCGGTGATGACTTTAAGGCCGCGGCGGTGCGCTTCCTTGACAAATTGCCTGAAATCAGCCAGGGTGCCGTACCCTGGATAAACGTTGCGATAGTCTGCTATGTCGTAACCGTCGTCACGCATTGGCGAAGGATAGAACGGTAATAGCCAAAGCGTGTTAACTCCTAAATCCTGGAGATAATCCAGCTTCTGAATCAGCCCTGCGAAATCCCCGGTGCCATTATCGTCGCTGTCAAAAAATGCTTTGACGTGCAGTTCGTAAATAACCGCATCTTTATACCAGAGTGGGTCATTCATCCATTGGGAGCTGTCCGTTTGAAATTTTTTTAGCTCTTTGGGTTTGTTCATAATGCCCTCTTTAACTATAGAGGTGAATTTATTCCGCCCTTTTTTGTTTTATTCATAGTTTTTTGTAACTATTCACCACGAAGAACACGAAGGTCACGAAGTAAGGGTTTGACTAAAAATAACTTCTCTGAAACTAAACCCACCCGTTAATCTGATCATGCTTCGACAATGCTCTCCTGAACATTGCCGAATAGCTCAGCTTAACGGACATTACCCCTCCGTGCGCTAAGTGTGTCAGTTGTTTTTCTTTCTTCAATAAGAAAACTAATCCATTCTTCGTGATCTTCGTGTCCTTCGTGGTGAAAAAAACCTTTGTATTAAATCTTGCTGAATAGTTACAGTTTTTTTAAAGAAAATAATCGAAATCGTGTTCGGTACGCACATGACGGCGCAATTTGAAAATATGCGCCGGTGCTACCTGTGGATTGATTTCAACGTAGTTGAGCGCACCATTCCATAAATAGCGGGCGGAAGTCAGCAGATCCTGTACCTGGTAGGAACGATCCAACTCCAGCCCAAGCAACTCCAGCGGCAGCGTGACCCAGCCGGACTGGGTATGATGAGGATCCAGATTGGCTACCACCAGAATGATTTCGGCGTTATCCTCCGTGGTTTTTGCATAACAAAGCAGGCTGTCATTGTTCACCCCAAAAAAGTGCAAGCGATGATCCTGTTGCAATGCCGGATTTTCCCGGCGGATACGGTTTACCCGCGCGATAAAATCCTTTAGGCTGTCCGCACGATCAGGCTCCCAGCCGCGCACCTGGTATTTCTCGGAATTGAGATATTCTTCCCCGCCCGCCTCGCGGGGAACCGCCTCCATTAATTCGTAAGCCGGCCCGTAGATGCCATAACAGGCCCCCAGCGTGGCCGCCAGCACCAAACGCAGCATAAACGCGGGGCGACCGCCGAATTGCAAATATTCGCTCAGGATGTCGGGCGTATTCGGCCACAGATTGGGCCGCAAATATTCTCGTACTTCAGTACGGGTTAGTTCGGTGAAATAGGTTTCCAGTTCGCTTTTGGTATTGCGCCACGGAAAATAATTGTAGGACTGACTGAAGCCAAGCTTGGCGAGACGGTAAATGATCTTCGGACGAGTAAAGGCTTCAGCCAGAAATATAGTCTCGGGGTGTGCACGCTTTACTTCGCCAATCAGCCATTCCCAAAACGGAAACGGTTTGGTGTGCGGGTTGTCGACCCGGAATATGTGTACTCCCAGCCCGATCCAGAACAGGAACACATCCAGCAGTTCCTGCCATAGTTCGTTCCATGTGTCGGTTTCAAAATTAAACGGGACAATGTCTTCGTATTTTTTTGGCGGATTCTCGGCATACTGGATGCTGCCATCCGCCCGCCGGCGGAACCATTCGGGATGTTCATGCAGGTAAGGATGGTCCGGCGAACACTGGAAGGCGATGTCCATGGCAATATCGATACCCAATTCACGGGCTTTGCTCAGCAGTCGCTGGAAATCGTCCAGTGTACCCAGTTGCGGATGAACCGATTTATGACCGCCCTCTGCCGCGCCGATCGCCCACGGACTGCCAACATCGGTTTCGGTCGCTACCAGCGCGTTGTTCGCGCCCTTGCGTTTGGTCAGCCCTATCGGATGGATGGGAGGCAAATACAGCACGTCGAATCCCATTGCCGCCACATACGGCAGGCGCTTTTCGCATTCCTCGAAGCTGCCGTGAGGCATGCTCTCGCCCATGCAAGAGCGGGGGAAAAATTCATACCACGTGCTGTACCGGGCTTTTACCGGCTCCGCCCATACGCTTAGCATGGCGGGATAATCCGTGGCCAGTCTGCGGTCCGAATGACGCCGCATCAGGTTGTCCAGGGTTTCGGAAAGCGCCGGCGTAGAACCAGCATCGGTTTTGGCCGTACGCAATTCCTCGGCAAATTGCCGGAGTTGCAACTGATTTTCGCCGGCGGCGCGCGTTGCGGCTTCCGCGACCAACATCGCGCCGGCCTGAAGCGCAATAGCGATATCTTCGGCATCGCCACGCCGCACGAATTCTTGCCGCCAGGAAAAAAAACCATCAATCCAGGCGGTAATGGTGTAGACATAGCGGCCAATTTCGGTAACCGGGAACGATGCACACCAATGGTCATTACCAAGCGGCGTCATGGCGAGCTCATGCCAATCGCTTTCCAGTTCGTGCCGGTAGCGCAGCACACAATTCAGCACATCCTGTTTGTCGGTGAAAACATCCGCCTCCACAGCCACTTTCTCACCAACCACGCGCTTGATAGGAAACCGTCCGCAATCGATTTCCGGTTGCACTTTTTCGATAACCACGCGCCGTCTGCCGTCGAGTTTTTGTAGGCTGGTCATGATTCACTTCCCTGCTTAAAAAACAGCACGCCAAGCGGCGGAAGGCGCAATATCAAGGAATGGTACATGTCACCGGTTGCCACGGGGCCCGCTTCGACGCCGCCGAAATTGCCCACGCCGCTGCCGCCATACAGTTCGGCATCGCTATTCAGCACCTCCCGCCAATATCCGCCGCTTGGCACGCCAACCCGATAATTCTCGTAGACAACGGGCGTAAAATTGCAGACCACCAGCAGTGTATCGTCCGGGTTGTAGCCACGGCGCACAAAGCTCAGCACGCTTTTTTCCGCGTCATTGAAATCCATCCATTGGAAACCGTCGGAACTGAAGTCTTGCTGATAGAGCGCGGCTTCAGTGCGGTAAAAACGGTTGAGATCCTCGACCCAGCGCCGCAATCCGGCATGATACGGGTATTGCAGCACCCACCATTCCAGACTCTCGTCATGCTGCCATTCGCGTTTCTGTCCGAATTCGCAGCCCATGAACAACAGTTTCTTGCCCGGATGACCCCACATATAGCCATACAATAAGCGCAGATTGGCGAACTGCCGCCATTCGTCGCCCGGCATTTTCCCGATCAGCGAACCCTTGCCGTACACCAATTCGTCATGTGAAACAGGCAGCACGAAGTTCTCTGAAAAGGCATACCAGATGCTGAATATAAGCTGTGCGTGATGATATTTCCGGTAAACCGGATCTTTTGAAAAATACATCAGGATGTCATGCATCCAACCCATATTCCACTTTAGGCCAAACCCCAGTCCGCCCAGATAGTCGGGGCGGGAGACCTGCGGCCAGGCAGTCGATTCTTCCGCGAAAGTCTGGGTATCAGGGTACTCACGATAAACGGCCTTGTTCAGTTCCTGCAGGAAACCAATTGCGTCCAAGTTCTCCCTGCCGCCATGGCGATTGGGAATCCATTCGCCTTCCTTCCGTCCGTAATCCAGGTAAAGCATCGATGCTACGGCATCCAGCCTTAATCCGTCAATATGATATTTATCAAGCCAGAATAACGCGCTACTACCCAGAAATGCACGCACTTCGTGACGGCCGTAATTAAAAATGGAACTATGCCATTCCGGTTGAAAGCCTTGGCGCGGGTCGGCGTGTTCGAAAAGATGGGTTCCATCGAAATAACCAAGGCCATGGGCATCAGAAGGAAAATGCGACGGCACCCAATCCATGATCACGCCGATACCCTGCTGATGCAAGGCATCCACCAGAAACATGAAATCCTGGGGCGCACCGTAACGCGCCGTGGGTGCGAAATAGCCGGTGGTCTGATAGCCCCACGATCCGTAAAAAGGATGCTCCGTCAGCGGCATGAACTCGACGTGGGTAAAATTCATCTCCATTACATAACGCGGCAGCCATTGTGCCATCTCGCGGTAGGTCAAGAAACGATTGCCGTCTTCCGGCACCCGGCGCCAGGAGCCTAGATGCACTTCGTAAATGGAACAAGGCGCGTCCAGCCGGTTTTTCTCTTTACGCTGCGCCATCCACGCCGCATCATTCCAGGCATAATCCAACTCCCAGACACGGGAAGCGGTTAATGGAGGAATTTCCCAATAGTGCGCGAACGGATCGCCTTTATCGGCAATTTCTCCATTGCGGGAAACAATACGGTATTTATAGCTTGTCCCAGCCACGACATCGGCAATGAATCCTTCCCAAATCCCCGAGTCATCATCGCGAAGATACAAGGTATTCGATGTAACATCCCAACGATTGAATTCACCGATCACCGAGACAGTGGAGGCATTGGGCGCCCATACTGCAAAACGATAACCTTTTACGCCATCAACCGTGATAGCGTGCGGGCCAAGTTTTTCATACAGGCGAAAATGACTGCCTTGTTTAAATAAATAAATATCGAGATCCGTAAGCAGGCTAGCGTTAGAAACTGCTGCCACGGGAAGATTTATTATCGTGGACATTTGCTTACCTTTTTAGCGTATTTAATTCTTTAGGATAACCGCCTCATAAGGCAATCGTTGCCTTTTTATAGTGTGAGAAATCATCTGATTAGGCCCAGGACACCAATGATAATGAGATAAATAGCGATGATGTAATTTAACAAGGCTGGTCGAATCAGTATCAAAATTCCGGCGATCAGCGAGAGGAACGCATTTGCATTGATATACATAAAATCACCTTTCATCATATTGAAAAAACTAATCCTATTCCCTTCTTACTTAAAAATCGTCGTAATTATTCAGACCCCGCCATCCCCCTAATCCTAACCTTCTCCCGAAGGAGAAGGGATTTTAAGATAGGGGCTGAATAATTACGTTTTATGTAGCCATATTAATCAATATCAGAACGCCTAACGACTAAGTATTTCGTTCCATGTTCAGCACCTAACAATATGCAACAGCTTCAAAATCTGGAAGTTAATCCCAACACACCGATCACGATCAGGTAAATGGCCATGATAAGATTCAAAAATTGAGGCATAACCAGAATGAGAATGCCGGAAATCAGGGCTAAAGCCGGTTCTATATTGCTTAATGAGATATTTATTTTCATGGAAGTATCCTAAGTTTACTTGTTGATCATGCCTCTACACGGCCTGAATCATTATATGGCTCCATGGATTGGCAATCACATTCTGCCTACGGGGTCTTCAGCAGGCTTCTTAACCCAAAGCTTGCACCAGCCATCGGGACTGATGTTTCCTTCGACCACCATACAGGAATTGGGTGCACTAAAGTACATGCAGTTGCCGCACTTCTGATCTCCCTTAGATTGATCCTGATATTGTGCTTGTGCCTTGCTCATCTTGCCAGTCTGGGCCGTGCTTAAACGTGGCAAGCACAACGCACATCCGGTGGCAAGCAAACTGCGCAATACTATTCGACGGGATTGATTATGTGTTGACATGAGGGATTCTCCTATCGCAAAACAAAATAAAGTTGGAATAATGTCTAACTAAATTGAAAATTTTGACATAATAAACCCGGCGATTTTTCGACACACCGGATTCGCCCTCAAACAATTGCGCCTTAGCCCTAATAGGATTTATTCGAAATAATCCCATGGATACTCCGGAGTTAAGATGGGCCGAAATCCTGAGGGAACCGGAAAAGGCGCAGAAATAAACTCATAAACACCCACCAGTTCACGGGTTACAGTCATCCCCAAGCCGGTAGCAAGGCCAATAGGAAATCCAATTGCTCCTTTAGCCCGCGTTTCTTTAACAATATTACCCGGTATCTCAAGAAAACCGCAGGCCATTCCCGCCACCCCTCTACCTAATTTATGCGCCGATGTCTGTGCATAAGCATTGGAGAACGAAAATAGTGTTAAAGCTATAAAAGCAGCCGATACATAAATACGTAACTTTTTCATGCGCTGTTCTCCTTTATTTTTCTTGTCTGGAACCCATATCTCGCTGTTGATAAGGGCATTAATGGCCATCGTTAAAAATAACTTTCTATAAAAATACTGCTTTTACCTATCAGTACGTTATCGATTTTTGGCATTTTTATTTTGGTTTCCTTGCTGAATTTTCAAATCACATAATTAATTGACAAATGCTTTGCATCAAAATTCCCTAACATGAAAACTCACTACCACATTGTGCGCATTCTCCTTGACAATCTGCTGATAAATCCTTGAACTGCCCAGCTCCCCTTTTTTCAGACAGAAAAACTGAACGATTACAGATATTTTAATGTTTGCAAGGTGTTTTGGATGGATTAACCTCGCCGCCAAGCGTGAAAACGAGCCAGCCACGACAATAATTTTTCAGGCTGATGATTTTTTTTCCAGATACCCGCTGCATATTTATTGGCTTCAGCAAGGGTTGGATAAATATGAATAGTGCCAAGAATTTTGTTCAAGCCGATGTTGTGTTTGATGGCCAATACGAATTCCGCGATTAAATCACCGGCATGATCCCCGGCGATGGTGACACCAAGAATTTTATCTTTACCCGGACGTGTCAACACCTTTACAAAACCATCTGCTTCACCATCGGCAATGGCCCGGTCTAAGTCGGCAATATCATAAACACTGACTTCGTAAGCAATGCCTTGCTCTTTCGCATCCTGTTCATTCAAACCGACGCGCGCAACTTCCGGCTCGGTAAACGTTGCCCACGGAATAATGGAATAATCAACAGGGAACTTTTTAACACTGCCGAACAAGGCGTTAACAGCTGCATACCAAGCCTGATGTGCCGCTGTATGGGTAAATTGGTAAGGTCCTGCCACATCGCCGCAAGCGAAAATATGGGCATAATTGGTTGCCATAAAGGCATCAACCTGAACGGTTTTGCGGGGTGATAATTCCACGCCAATCTCTTCCAAACCATAACCACTGGTATTGGCAACGCGGCCAATGGCTATCAAGACCTCATCAAAACCAATGTGTACCCGCTTGCCATTGTGCTCGGCGACAAGTACTTTTTCGCCATTTTCGATAATAAATTGCTTTGCGGTATGTTCTAATCGGACATCAATGCCTTCCTTGGCAAATCTGGCAGCCACTCTGTCCGAAACTTCGGTATCCTCACGTATCAATAATCGCTGTGCCATTTCCACCTGGGTCACTTGCACACCTAAGCGGGCAAAACACTGCGCCAACTCGCAGCCAATAGGGCCGCCCCCTAATACTATCAAGCGCTTGGGGGGAACTCGCAAGTTCCAGATGGTATCGGAGGTCAGGTAATCAATGCTTTCAAGCCCTGGGATAGGCGGCACAAACGGCCTTGCTCCTGCCGCAATGACTATTGATAGCGCAGTGATCCTTCGAATTCCGGTGGCGGTGGTGATGTCAATTTCCCAAGGTGAGACAATTTTTGCGCACCCTTCAATAACTTCAACACCCAGTTGTGTATAGCGTTCAACTGAATCATGCGGTGAAACGGTTTTAATAACACGTTGCACGCGTTCCATAATTTCGGCAAAGGAAAATTCAGATGTTATTTGTTTAATGCCAAATTCACTGGATCTTTTGGTTTTAGCCAATAATCGCGTCGATTGAATCAGGGCTTTTGAAGGTACGCAGCCGGTATTTAAACAGTCGCCGCCCATTTTGTGTTTCTCAATTAAAGTTACTTTGGCCTTAACGGCGGCGGCAATATAAGCTGCGACTAATCCTGCGGCACCCGCACCAATGACAACAATATTGGCATCAAATTTTTTAGGCTTAAGCCAGTTAGGATTGGTTTTTGCTGTTTTCATAAACGCTTAGAACCTTTTTGGCAAGCAGTGGAAATAAACCCAATAACGCAAATGAACCCACCAACACCGGTGATAAAATGCCCGACAGTGATTCAATTTTTGCCAATTGTGTACCGGCATTAACGTAAACCAAGGTACCTGCAAGCATACCCACCTGACTAACCCAGTAGAATGTGCTGGTTTTTAGCGGCGTCAAGCCCATCAGTAGGTTAATCATAAAAAAAGGGAATAACGGTACCAAGCGGAGCGTGAATAAATAAAATGCGCCTTCTCGTTCTATGCCGGCATCAACAACGTGCAAACGGTCACCAAATTTTGCTTTAACAATATCTCGAAACAAAAAATGCGCCGCCAAAAATGCCAGTGTAGCGCCTATGCTGGATGCAAACGATACAATTACTGTTCCCCATAACAGGCCAAACAACGCGCCTCCAGCCAGTGTCAAAAGCGTCGCTCCGGGCAAAGATAAACTTGTTACCGCTATATAAATCAGCATATAAGCAGTTGTAGCCATGAACGGATGATTGGTGCGGTAGGTGGTAATGCTGTATTGTTGTGCCTTTAAATTTTCCAACGTTAAAAAATTTTGCAGATCAAAAACAAAAAAAGCGCCGATTGCTGCCGCAATGACTAACAATAATGGCAAACGACCTTTAGGAATGTTCATTTCGCACCTCCGCAACAAAACATAAATAAATTGACCCAAGAATTCTAATACGGTTCACAAGGCTGCACAGCCTTTTAATTCAATGTGATTTTCCCTTGCCAGTGACCTTGTCGTTAAAATTCAATGGGCATAAAAAAACCCTCGCTGGAAAAACCAGCAAGGGTTACTTAACACGAACAGACGGGCGTGTAATCCCAAGTCAAACTGAAATCACAGTCAACCCAGTCAATTTCATTCAGGGAGACTATTGATATAAGTATCCATTGCAGCCAATCTAGCCGTTAAGAAAGTGTCGATATAGGCTGTGGTACCTGCTTTAGGGTTGGCAAGGGCCGGTGGGACAACCGACTTTGGCCAGATTTTCAAGTTTCTACCTTTGGCTCCACCAATTGCCAATTTACTGGCGTAACCATTAAAACGGGCCAATACTTTAGTTTTATCAAATACTTGACCATTTTCTCGCAACGCAAGCCAACGATCTTTTAGTATTGAGTTAAAACCAATCTCACCAAACTGGGTCAAACGTTTGATTAAATTATTGCCTGAAGCATCAAAAAATGGAGTTGCAGGATCAGCCGAACCATCCCACGCAAGACCAAACGAAGCTTCATGATCCGAAGGCACTATAAAAAACTTGCCGCCTGCATTTTTGGCAAGGCCAAAATTCTTGTTGAAATTATCTGTAGACTGAGTTGCACAGACCAAAATCCACCAATCTGCGACACTGTCAAGATCAACGCGCGTTCCTATTCCTTCGACAAAGGCATCATCACTGGATTTGGCTACGAAATCAACCAGGCTTTTAAGTGGCTCTGTACGCGCTGCATTAGCAGGTGCAGGGTAGGCCTGGGAAAAATTAGTCGCCAGCTGGGCGGCTGTGGTATTAAAGAAAACCGTGTCACCAAAGTTGGCTTTATACAGGACGCTGCCATTTTGAGGATTTTTAAAGTCGACTTTTTTCCAGTCTTCTTTACCATTGGTTAATGGTACGGTTACGGGTTTAAGATCAAGCAAAGCTTGGTCAACGGGTTCTTCCAAAAGATAAACCCCTGCATAGCTTCCATTTAGTAGGACTTCTGCCAAACGTCCTTTGCTTGCTGATTGCCCTTTAGCCAAGCCTTTATTTTTGGGATGTATGTTAAGGAAAATGTCATTACTTATCCGATTTCGACCAAAGGATGTATCACGGTAAGAAGCATTCAAACTCCAGCTATCTTTTTCGCTTAAATCTAATAACTTGACTTTTTTGCCTGCCTGCCACTGTGTGGAAGAAGTACCCAGCCCAATACCATAAGTTTGTTTGGGATAAAGTTGAGCCACTTGGCCAATCTGCTCAATACCCATGTTCAATACGCCGGTATCCTGTTTGAATTCGCCGCTCATCAAACGGAAACTACCCTGTACTTTTGGTGTATCCGGAATGGCTGCTGCGGAGGTAAGCTGTATTACAGGAAGGTTGGTAAAAACCAGGGTGTAGGTATCTTCCAGCTTGCCACTGGCATTGTTATAAAACGAAATGGGTATGGAAGAAGAACCGTATTTAATGGCGTTAAATTGGTATTTGCCACCATTTTTTACCTTGACGCCACCAAACCCCACAGTATAGGCTGTGTCGCGTTTATAGGTTATTACTGTATCAAATGGTTTATTAGTCGAAAATCCAGTGCCCAATGGGACATAAATGCGCTTGTTCTTGCCGGTTTCAATACCAACCCCAATATTGCTCAATTTTAAATCAAGGCTGGACACACGGATAACAGCTTGAGCCAAACCAGAAAACATTAACGCATTGATAGCTAAACCCAGTATCAAAGGCGATCTTAATTTATTACGCATGGAAAAAACCCTATAAATGACTTGTGAATTAATGAGCGAACGTTTCTCTTCTCTATTTATTAAAGAAAGAACCCTTATGGTCAATAAAACCAGTTAGGCAGCCCGTTCTCAAAAACGCCCATTCGTTTCAGTGACTTATCGTCAAGCAACGCCCATAAGTTAGCTTAAAAACAAACGAAAAACGGAAGCTGGTGTATTTGAGGATTTTGGCGTCACTCTACAGCATTCCATATCATATTTACTCTACGATTCAATACGTTGAAATTTCAAAAAATTCACCACGTATTTGTCAGCATTTTGTTGCCTAAGTGAGGCTCCGTGTGAAGCTGAATTCAACGAGGCTCGCAATACAAAAGCAACAAATATACCAAAATAAAATTAATATTTATAATCAATAGATTAT
>SBAV01000519.1 GCA_005239965.1 Methylobacter tundripaludum | reverse complement strand
GATATGGGCAGTTTTGAGTTTATTGGTCTCCATCAACCTCACCAAGGGTTCGCCGCATTCCTTGATAAGCACATTTTTAAAGCCATCTATGCTTACGGCTCTTGGAATTGGCGTATTAGCGTTGTCGGTCATTTTGTAAAATTCAGTTATAACTTCATTACTTGACTTGATTTAATCGTTACAGAAAAAAATCGACAAAATCTACGCACCTACCCGCTGGCCAAATGTTTTGCATAACAGAATTTTAAAGGGAAGGTAAAAAGCGAAACATCGAAACTAATTTAACTATAAGGATGTTTAAGCTGAATGTCTGTGAAATATTTCACTAAAAAAGTGTGAAATATTTCCTTGCAAAATCTGGACTACCCACGGCATCTAAGGCGAGACAATTCAACAAAACTTATAAACTTCCCCTGAATTTTCCAAAGATACAAAAGTGGGGGATGAGCCTAAAAGTCGGCCTTTTGGGCTTCATTTCGAAGCTCATCTAAAGATTGGCCCGGTTGTGTGAAATAAATTTTTACACTGCCGTCCGGCTCGTTGATGGTAGTACCTGAATCCATGAATTCGAATGCATCGAGCACTTGCGAAATATTTAGCGGTTTGCCGTTTTCAGGGACTAGGGTAGCGCGGCAGAAACGATCTTCACACTTCATGTCGGCTAAAGTGATATCTGGCACACTTACCAGGCTTTTTTCCGCTTGATCCATGACCGCTTGGGTCGTGCCTTGGTCGACGTGGCTCGCGTCCAGAAATTCGTCCATCCAATGGCCAAAGTCGGCTTCTGAAATATTTTTCGCCTTTGTTTTTTGGGTATCGCTGTTTACATCCAGCTTGCCGGACCTTGAAACGGTTTTGTTTTCAGCGTGCTCGCTGACAGCAACTTCCACGTCTCGAAGCCTCGCCTCCAAAACAGCGATCTTCTCGTTCAATACTGTGAATTGCCGCTGTACTGATCCCTCTGTCTGGTCGCGCTGCTTATCCCCAATGGGTGTACTTTCCACATTCAAACCAGGGGTCGAGCTGATAGGAGGACTTGCCTCTCCTGCTTGCTCGTCCAAGGCGTTGTCCTGCAAAGAATAATAGGCAGCCCCGGCACTGGCGATGACTATCATCGCGGTTACGGTCAAAATGGGGATGGCTCGCATGTTAAATCTCCAGTATCGAAGGTCGGCCACGCATTGACTGGGTAAGTAGATTCCCCTTCATAAGGGGGAAAAGTCCCAGCACCGTAAAGGCATCCCGGTGAAGATCGGGCGGCCAATCCTCACCGAGACTTTATCTATCACTGGGTGCTTAGAATAGCCCTATTAGTTGTTGTAGCAGATAGCAGAACACCGGACATCGGCATCAGGCCCTCCGCCGCCGCCCAAAGTCGCTTCTAGCCTCCAGGTGGTGAATGGCGCAAGACGTCGAAACACTCGACATTCGGCACTTTCATTAGTTGTGTCAGTATTCTCTACATTGACTCTACTGAGGTAACAAAAGGTAGTGTTTTTATTGGTCAAGTTTACGAAGCTCGTTCCCGCGCTATTAGACCGAGCTGCATTAAAAGTCCCAATGAAAGTATTGGGATTAACAGCGTGGACGGGAAAAGCACTTAATGCCAAGAGCGTAGAAACTATTACTGGAAAAAGAATATTGTTTTTGGCGTTCATTTGAATTCTCCTCTTTGTTTGCGATAAGGTTATTGCTTAACTAAAGGTAAAGCCCCATGCGTACGACACCAAAAAACGGTATATCGAACCACCAACTACCCGCGATTCGATTAATTGATGTTAGTCATCGGACAATTTATAAATTACTCCACAAATTTTGCATCTACAATACTGCAAATGCATACATTTTCAGTTTTTATTAGGGGTGTCTTGAATGTACAACCATCCTTCATCTTCTGCTGTTTTCAACGCGGCATATCTACAATGCACATTCATGATGGCCAGAATACGCTGAAATTCGGTTCGGACAGTAGCGGGTGAACGGTTTAAATGAGTTGCAAGTATTTTGGCATCCGTTGTTTTCAGAATAAGACTGGCTTCCATGAGTTTGTACAGGGCAGGCGTAAGTGGGTTACCGTTACTCATATTCATTTCCTCATGAAGTAATGTATTACCCATTAATCGCACTCGGACAAATAAAGCTAACCTGCTAAAAGGACAGTAAATAAAACCTGGATGCTAAATCCGTATAAAATTGAGCGCAATATCAGGGTGTTGAGAATAACGATTAAATTATAGGGAAGTTTAAATTTTATGTCTGTGAAGAAATACCGGAAAAAATGTGAAATATTCCACATCTGTAAAGTTGCTTGAAACAGGTACTTTAAGCTGAAATTGGATGCTCACCCTGTCAGAGAAACCGTGCAACGGATTTACTTTTACACGGCTCTGTTTGAAAGGCTTAAGGGATGGAAATTTATTAACTTGAACAATTATATTTGGCGTAGGATGTGCTGAGGCCACGAAGCGCATCGGTCGAGTACGCATTTCGCAATTGATGCGCCTCCTATC
>SBAV01000535.1 GCA_005239965.1 Methylobacter tundripaludum | reverse complement strand
GGGGCTAGCTGATCCAGTCGGGCGTTCATTTTCTCAATTTGGCTGGCTTCGGCCAAATCGGTCTGTGTTAAAACAACCGTGTCCGCCCAGGCGCAAGCGGCTTGAATTTCAGGGAAGCCGGTAAAATGACGTTCATTCATGATGGCGGAAACTGTGGTAATAGTCCCTTGCAAGTTGTAACGCGCAGCCAGCCAGCGATCCCTTAGCACAATATCCAGCACGGGTTCAGGATTGGCAACACCGCTGGTTTCAATAATCACGCGCTCAAAGTAGCTATTGTTAGCATCCCATGCCATACGCAGATTTTTAAGCAGTGGCGTTAACGAACCTCTGATTTGACAACACAAACATCCGCCAGCCAGGGTTGATAATGGTACTTGATGTTCTCGCAACAAGTGATGGTCAATAGCTGTCGCCCCGAATTCATTGATAATGACAGCCGATTTGGGCATCTGCTGTAATAACCGATTGAGCAAGGTGGTTTTTCCGCTGCCCAAGAACCCGCTGATGATGATTACGGGAATGCGTTCTAGGGCTTTTACGCTGGGCGATAAGTGGCCAGGGTTCATTTTGCTAAGCCATGCGGGAAAAACCCGATGACGAATTGGCTTCCAGGCACTGTTGCACACGGCTAACCGTATCTTGCAGCTGTTGTTCTGTATAAGGAATTGCAGGGAATTTCCCCCAGACCGGTGCCGGCCAGGCTTTATCAGTCTGATAACGCACAATGTGGTGGATGTGCAGTTGCGGAACTAGGTTACCAATAGCGGCAATATTTAATTTCTCGGCTTTGTAACAATTGGCGAGTATAGTCGAAAAGTCGCTGGATTCTTCAATAAGTTGGGAGCGTTCAGATTTTGACAGCTGATAAATTTCAGAAACATTAGCAACCATTGGCACTAAAATAAACCAAGGATACTGGCTATCATTCATGAGCAAAATTTGACATAAATCAAAACGGCCGACGATTATGCAGTCATTCTGTAGTTGTTGATGCAGTTGAAAAAGTGAGGGCATTTTGCTATGAAGAAAATTTAAAAATGACTATTGAAATGAACTAAAAAAGGTGTAACTTACATTCCATTAATTATAAATCCAATAAAGAATGCCCCATGTCTGCTCAAGCCACATCAATTCATGAATTGTCTGATAACAGTACTCTGGCTGTATCGTTTAAGCTGTTGTTAGGATTATACGCCATCATCCCTTTTTGTTTGTTGCTAAAGCTATTTGATGGCTGGTTTTGGCATGATTATTTGCTGCAAACGCTACCTAGCAGTCCTTACCATTTTATCTTGTTTCAAATCATGTTCGGCACACCGCACATTATTGCCAGTGCCATTGTGTTGGTCAGCAATACCGAATACCTGGTCCACTACCGGCACAAAGTTATTATGATGACAATTGCCATTGCCATTGCTTACGGTGTTGGTAATATGTTTATTCCGTATCGGGTACTTTATGTGTTGGTCGCGTCCTGGACAGTGTTTCATGTCCTTAAACAACAGCACGGCATTGCTCGCGGCATTTGTCAATTGCCTGACTACGCGTTTAACCTGTTGTTAGGGTTAAGCGTGGCAGCCGGTATTTGTGTCTATGTCGGTATTTTTTCAAGACAAAACCTTGATGCAAGCCAAATCGCTTGGCTTAAAGGTACAGCTGCCGTATTGTGTCTGGTTTTGGCAGCAAGTACGGTTGCCTGTCAGCGTTATGCCACTACGACATTCGGGAAGTGGTTTCTTTGGTCTAATGTGTTGCTGGTATTAAGCAGTTTTTACCTTTATGCACAGCAGTATTATTTCTTGGCGATATTGGTGCCACGGTTTGTCCATGATGCGACAGCTTATATTTTTTACGTCACCCACGATTACAACAAGCACCATAGAGAACCCAGAAATTTTATTTATCGGTGTGCGGCGCGTTGTGGGATGCATGTGTTTGTGGTGTTGCCCGCTATTTCATTCTTTCTGGCTTTTGTGTTGCAGGCTTACGGGGATACGGTAGTCAATGCCATTACCCAATACCTTTGGGGAACGGAGTTTTATAAGATCATTACTGTCGGGGTATTGGGTTATCTGGCCTTAATGCATTACTACACGGAGGCTTTCACCTGGAAACAGGATTCCCCGTACCGGCAATTTATTGCCTTTAAAAAATGACTTAGCCAGTTTCCTGTTGGCGGTAATAGGCATCCAGCTCTTGTAGACGTTCGGGGGTGCCTATATCCATCCAAAAGCCGGTAAATTTTTGTCCTGAAACGCGTCGATCCGCCATAGCCCGCCGTAACAAGGGCGCCAGTTTGCTTTTCCCGGGTAGCGTATCTTTGAACAGGTCGGCATGGTAAATGCCAATGCCGCTGAAGGTTAATTTTTCCGTGCAGCCATCGGTAACATAGCCGTTACTATCCAGGCAAAAATCACCTTGCTGGTGATGTGCCGGGTTGTCGATCAGAACCAGATGCGCCAGATCAACGCTGAGATTTTTAAGTTCATGAAACGGAAAGTTGGTGGCGATGTCACCGTTGACCACCAAAAACGGTTCATTCCCCAGTAAAGGTAATGCATTGATGATGCCCCCAGCAGTTTCCAATGCATTTTCACCTTCTGGCGAATAAGCGATACGAGCGCCAAACTGGCTGCCGTTGCCCAGTGTGTTTTCAATCTGGTGGCCTAGATGGGCGTGATTAATGACAATATCGTGAAACCCTGCTGATACCAGCTGATGGATGGTATGTTCGATCAATGGCTTGCCGGCTACGGGTAGCAGTGGTTTAGGGGTGTGGTCGGTTAAAGGGCGCATTCTTTCGCCGCGCCCTGCGGCTAGTATCATGGCTTTCATGCGGTCAGTGCCTGGGAAGGCAAAATAGTGTGGTTTAAGTAGGCTGAAAATTCAGCCAGTTCTGGGTAGGCGCTGCTAATGCGCAACACATAGTCCAGCGTACGGGGAATATCGTTAAGATAGCCGGATTTGCCATCTCTTAAATGCAGACGCGAAAAGATACCGATAGCCTTAAGGTGGCGTTGCATACCCATTAAGTCAAACCAGCGTTTAAACTGTGCCAACGGGCAATCGATTAAGCCTGCATCCAAAAGCCGCTGATAATAGGCTGTCATCCATGTGTTAACCTGTTGTTCAGGCCAGGCGATATAGCAATCCCGCAATAAGGACACTAAATCGTAAGTGATAGGGCCAATGACCGCATCCTGAAAATCGATAATGCCTGGGGAGTCTTCATCGGTAACCATGAGATTACGCGAATGAAAATCCCTGTGTACGCAGACGGTAGGTTGCTCCAGTGCCGAGTTAATCAGCACGGCCTGGGTTTTTTCCCACAGTGATTCCGGTAGCGCACTGTCCCGTAATTGTTCGATGTACCAGTCTTTAAAAATGGCCAATTCGCGGGTCAATAGCGCATGATCGTAGCGGGGCAGAGGAGCCGATTCGACCGCCGTATTGGTTTGCAAGGTAAACAGGCTGTTGCAGGCACTGTGGTATAAGTCCGTGGCATTATCGGTGTTAAGCCGGTCTAAAAAACACTGTGAACCAAAATCTTCCAGTAATAAGAAACCGTCAGTGATGTTTTGCTGAAAAATTGCCGGCACATTAACCTTCGAGCTGGCCAATAGTGTAGCCACTTTAATAAAGGGCTCGACATTCTCCTGCGGTGGCGGCGCATCCATAACAATAAAGTGTTGCTCTGGCGTGGTGACGCGAAAGTAGCGCCTAAAACTGGCATCGCTGGAAGCCGGCACGCAATTGACCACGGTTAATAGCAAATCATTCTCAAGCCAGTCACGCATGGCCAGCGTTCTTAAGTCTTCAAACATCATTGGTGATTAGGGTAGATTAGTTATAATGCTAGGGCGATTTGGGTTAAAATGCCCAATCGGTATTTTACTTTGAATTAAAATTCATTACGTTACTAGACTTACATTGCCTATGGTTCGTCGTTTATTTTGGGTTTGTTTGCCCTCGCTGCTGTCGCAGGTCAGTCTGGCTAGCGATGCTGCTTGGAATTGTCAACAGGATAAGGATAGCAAAGAATGGGTTTGCGTGGGTGATAAAAAGCCCGTAGTTCAAGCCGATACCATTAAGCGATCCAATGATCAGCCTACTGTTAAAGACGATGACCGTTCCATTGCTACGCCAGTTACTCAGCCGATAAAACAAACAGAGTCGATCGCTTTGCCGCCTGCAAAGATAGCCGAGCCAATCAGACACAGCGAACCGCCACCTGTTGTCAAAACCGAAACGCCAATCACTCCGCCTTCTGCCACTGAGTCTATTAATGGTGCAGCCTCTTCAGCCGCTGCCAATGTTGTCGATGAAAAACAAGCGTCTCCCGTCGAAGCTATTAAGGTAGAACCGCCAGCGGTTACTAAAGCTGTTGAATCACCCTCACTTGTTGCGGAGCCCATACAAAATATCCCAGCGGAGTCTGGCACTGAGAAAGCAGGTCAAGACAAGACTCCTACCGAAAAAACAGCCGTGGCTGATACTGATACCACCAAGACTTCGGAAGCGCCGGGCTGGCATTGTGGTGCCGGCGGCGAAAAAGAAGGCTGGGATTGTAAGCTGGTTGGCGCTGCCCCTACCGGTAAGCCGCAAGTAGTTAAAACGGAAGAAGACGAGGGTTTCAGTATGCGCCTGTTAAATCCGGTTTTCAGTCATCAGGAAGAAAATATCTTCAGGAACTTAAATGAACGGTTTCCGGTCGATCCATGGGCGGGTTGTGGCATAGAAATGTCGCCGCAGAAAAAAAAGCCGACCGATAAAAAGGTGCGGGAAGAATCGCCTATTGATATGAACTCTAATTACTCGGAAATCTTCGACAATGAAGTGGGCAGCTATTTTGGCGATGTTGATATAAAACGAGCCGATCAACGCGCATCCGCACATGCCGCACATTATGATTCCGTTTCGCAAATACTGGATTTGCACGGCGATGTTTTTTACAGCGAAGATGAGATAGGCCTTTACACCGATTCGGCAACGCTTAAATTGGCTTCCGATGAAGCAAGGCTCAGGGATGCTTTGTTTATTTCGCCCACTACGCCGATTAGGGGGCGGGCCAAGGCAGTTTACCGCGATAGCCAATTGTTATCACGCTATCGTGAGGCGGCCTATACCACTTGCCGTCCCGGTAATCAGGATTGGGCGGTACATGCCAGTGAATTAAAACTGAATAAGGAAACCGGTAAGGGTGCCGCTAAAAATGCCTGGCTGGAATTTAAAGGTTTCCCCGTGTTTTATTCACCTTACCTGTCTTTTCCAATAGATGACAGGCGACTGTCCGGATTTCTTGCGCCAGTGTTTGGTAACACCCGCAGTAACGGTTTTGATATTTCTGTCCCCTTTTATTGGAATATTGCCCCTAACTATGATGCAACGTTAAGGCCACGCTACTTGATGGAACGCGGCACTTTGTTAGCGGGGGATTTTCGTTATTTGACTGAAAATTCGCATGGGATGTTCAGTGGCGAATATTTACCCAATGATGGGAAACAAGCAGGTAATGTTAATACAAATACAGCAGGGAGTACTTCAACAGATAATATAAACCCGTATTATGATAAAGCCAGATACCAGCTTTCCTTTAATAACACCACCCTGTTTTCGCGCCAGATCAGTTCCAATCTGGATTTAAATTATGTCTCTGACAAAAACTATTTTTCCGACTTGGGTAATTCACTCAGTTTTTCTAATTTCCGGTACATTAAAAGTTTCGCCGATCTTAAATACATTGATGACGGCATTAAATTAACAGGGCAGGTGGTTAGTTATCAACGGGTAGATGAAACAGTGGCTGGGCCTTATCGACAATTACCGCATATTAATTTGGCGTTGGATCATGCTTTTGATGGGCTGTCCACACCAATTTACACAGAACTTGACAGTGATTTCGTGTATTTCCAAAAAGATAGCCTAAATGGCAAAAACTTTACCGAAGCGCAGCGTCTTAATATCAAGCCGTCGGTCAGTTTGCCCTGGAAAACAGATTCAGCTTATGTGACCCCTAAGTTATCCGTGCAATACACGCAATACTTGCTCAATAACCAGGGGGAAAATCCTGGTTCGGTATCTAGGGTGTCGCCGATACTGTCCGTTGACAGTGGGGTGTATTTGGAACGTGATTTGGATATCGCCGGCGCCACGCTGAAGCACACCCTGGAGCCGCGTTTGTTTTACTTGTATATTCCCAGAACCGATCAGAAGGACATCCCTTTGTTCGATACGTCATTGTATGATTTTCGCTACAATAGCATGTTCAGGGAAAATCGCTTTAGCGGTACCGACAGGGTACAGGATGCCAATCAAATCACGTTAGCGTTGACATCGCGCTTACTTGATCCATCTACCGGATTGGAAAAGCTGAAAGTCAATGTCGGCGACATTTTATATTTTCAGAACAGGGATGTAACATTAAATTATTTCAATGAAAAGGGGGCATTAACGGCACCCAAGTTTGAGAAAACCGCTTTTAACCACCAGACGTTTTCTAACGTAATAACCGAAGTCAGTAGTCAGTTTAATCAGCATTTTTCTGCAGACGCTGGGTTACAGTGGAACCCCCGCACCAACAATATTGAGCGTGGCAGTATTGGCCTGCATTTTGTGAATGAACCGGGGGAATTGATTAATTTAGGTTTTCAGTTCCGAAGGGATGATTCAACGTGCAGATCCAGTGATAGAGCAATACCATCAATAGGTAAACCAGTAACACCTGGGTGCGAAGAATTAAGAGGGACACCCACTCCAGAGCAACTGGCTGACCCAAACGATCCGAATAACCCAAATAATGATGCGGTTAAGCAGGATATTATCCTATCCGATGCCTCTATGCGCTGGCCGATATACGACGATTGGTACGGCATAGGCCGCTGGCAATATTCCTGGCTTTACGGCAGGACACAAGAAGCTTTTTTAGGCTTCGAAAAAGAAAACTGCTGCTGGCGTTTTCGCATTATTGGCCGGCGTTACTTTAACGGCCTCACCAATCCTAGCGCTGTGGGCATTTCATCAATTGATTTAAATAAAGCCCAAGCGCAGACCGGTGTGTTCTTTCAGATAGAATTAAAAGGCCTGACCGGTATTGGCCAGAAGCTCGATGACTTTTTTGAGCGAAATATTTATGGTTACCAGAAGCCACAAAAATGATGAATCAGAAACAAATAAAAGAAATGCTTATTTTCGCCATAACCGGCTTGTTGTTATTGATAAGCTTTGGTGGTTACTCAGAAAATCTGGATAGGATTGTCGCTGTCGTCGAGGATGATGTCATCTTGGAACGTGAGCTGGAACGGGAAGTCACGGCTGTCGTCAAAAAAATACAAGCCAGTAAAATGGAAATGCCACCGTGGTCTGTGTTGCGCCACCAGATTTTGGAAAAAATGATCGTGGATAAACTCCAGCGCTTATTGGCTGAAAGAACCGGTATTAACATTAATCAGGAAACATTGGACAGTGCGGCTGCCGATATTGCGCAAAGAAATCATATGGACCTCGATCAGTTTAGGGCAGAACTGGAACGGCAAGGGCTATCGTACAAGGACTTTTTAAACAATTTGCGCAACGAAATCATCATCAACCAAGTGCGTGGCAAAGAAATCGGCGGACGTATCAACGTCAGCGACCGAGAAGTTGAGCATTATCTGGAAACGCAAGACAAGTTCGGCGAAGAATCCACCCAATACCATCTGGGGCATATACTGATCGCCGTTAAAGAAGCGGCGTCTTCGGCAGAAATACAAAAAGCTAAGAGTAAGGCTGATGAACTGGTTAACAAATTGCGTGCAGGGCAGGATTTTACCCAAACTGCCATCAGCAACTCCCAAGACAGCAATGCCTTGAATGGCGGCGATTTGGGTTGGCGCAAAATTGCCGATGTACCGACATTGTTCTCTGATGTAGTCAGAAAATTGTCACAAGGTGATATTACTGATCCCATACGCAGTCCGAGCGGCTTTCATATTGTTAAATTACTGGAAGTCAAAGGCATGGGCAGTGCTATGGTCACCAAAACCAAAGTGCGCCATATCTTAATCAAAACCAATGAATTGATAGACGATGCCGAAGCGCAAAAACGCCTGTTGGCATTAAAGGCCCGCATTAACCAAGGCGATGATTTTGCCGTATTGGCAAGGGCTCAATCGGATGACAAGGGTTCTGCGTTAAAGGGCGGTTCATTGGACTGGGTAGGGCCTGGCGATTTGGTAAAGCCTTTTGAAGAAACCATGAATAAACTCGCTATTAATGAAATCAGCGAACCGGTGCAAACGCAATTCGGCTGGCATTTGATTCAGGTTTTAGGGCGTGAAAACAAAGACAACAGCGACCAAAACAAAAAGAACTTTGTCAGGGAGGCCATACGCAAACGCAAAATTGAAGAGGAAACCGAGTTATGGTTGCGCCGGTTACGCGATGAATCTTTTGTGGAAATTTATGAGGATCGCATCTGACGTTGATTCAATCGCTTGGATAACGACGATACATCAGGATGAGTAACAATCAATTACAAATCGCACTGCCCACAGAAGAAGAGCAGTTAACGCTTAAGCTGCAAGACATTCTTCGCAGCCAAAACCTGCAGGCACAACGCGCATTACTGACCACCTTGGCCGGCGAAATGGCGGTTGATGTCCTGGATTGTGGTGCGGCCTTGCTGTATATCATTCAACAGGTTAATGATGCCCCTGCATTTTCCGCACACGACAGGGTAATATCCCCATTACCTGTGCCTACTTTGGTGGACACCTCCTTCGGCGCAACGGCGAATAAATCACGCCCCAATGCGGATATTTACAAGTTGGAACCGGTATCATCAATTGGTTATGTGCTGCCTGTTGTTAAAATGGTGCGTTACCGTTTGGATATCGGCAAAAAACACCAGCTGACGGTAAATGAACTTAAAAAAGTATTGGTCGAAGAATCTGGCGTCGATAAAAATAATATCAATAATGTTATGATTCACGGGCAGTACACGTTGATCGAACTGCCGGATGAAATGCCGCAAGACATCTTTCAGCATTTAAAGACTGTAGAAATCAACAGCCAAAAGCTGAACATTAAACGATTAAAAACGCGTCCCAAAAAACAGGCAGCTAATCGTTTTCGTCGTAGTAAACAACGGGCTAGCCAACGTAACGGCGATACTTCCGATTAATCCTTCCCGTCAAACAAACCGCAGGACATCGCAATGCCACGTAGAGCCCCTCATATGGTAGGCCAAAATTTATGACAAACATTCAATACATCAATTCCTCAGAACAACTGGCTACTTTGTGCGAGCAGATCAAGAAAGAACCTTGGCTGGCGTTAGATACCGAATTTTTACGCGAGAAAACCTACTACCCCAAGTTCTGTCTGCTGCAAATAGCCACGCCGGAGTGGGTTGCTTGTGTTGATCCTATTGCCTTACCGCAACTGGATACACTGTTTGAAGCCCTTTATGACCCTAATATTGTCAAGGTTTTGCATTCCTGCCGGCAAGATTTGGAAATTTTTCATCAATTAACCGGCAAATTACCGTCGCCTATTTTTGATACGCAAGTTGCTGCGCCGTTACTGGGCTTTCAGGATAACCCTGGCTACGCCATGTTGGTGTCCAGTTTTTTAAATATCAACTTAAGCAAGGCGCATACCCGTGCTGATTGGAGCAAACGCCCGTTAACCGAAGAGCAAATTCAATATGCGGCGGATGATGTGATTTATCTGTGCAAAATTTACCAGATTATGACGCAGAAGCTGACCCAACTTGGGCGTATCGATTGGCTGGTACAGGATTTTGCTGAATTGGAAAATCCTGATCTTTATGTGGTCGCCCCTGAAAAAGCCTGGTTAAGAATTAAAGGCAAAAACAAATTGACCGGTAAACAACTGTCTGTTGTGCAAACCGTGGCGGAATGGCGTGAAAGAACTGCGCAAGCTGAAAATCGCCCTAAAAACTGGTTGCTGAGGGATGAAATCCTGTTTGATATTGCTAAGTTGCAGCCGGAAACCCCCAGCCAGCTTGGCGAAGTGCGGGGTATCGATATGCGTATCATTAATCGGCATGGTGCAGAGCTGTGTCAGTTGATTATCGCCGCAAAAAATCGGCCACCAATTCCGCTTAATCTTAAAGGACGGCCAGCAAAGAAAACCCAGCAGCAGGAAGCCATTTTGGATATTTTAACGGCGCTGGTGAGGATTCGGGCAGAGGAAAATCAGTTAAATCCGAGTATTCTGGCCAGCCGTAAAGATTTGGAAGTGTTGTTGTTTGATGACGATGAGGAATGTCCATTGTTGCATGGTTGGCGTTTTACTATGGCCGGTAAGGAACTGGTGGGTTTGTTGAAGGGTGAGCTGTCATTGGGGATTGAGGCGGATAGGATTAATATTATTGATTTGAAAGCATAATATCTTGTTCAAGTGGGACTTCCCTTACTTGGTGCTTTGCTTGTTTTTCTGAAAGGGTCAGCGCCTTAACTTTGAGTTAGCGCCGTATTCCCCATAAACCGGGGAAAGGTGTTGTAATGGCGCTATTAAAATCATATTTATTTTCAATCAGTTGAAATAAGCGCCTTGAGAGAGGCTTACTATCACTCACTTTTTCCTAGTTCTTACACAATAGAGAAAACAAATGAATAAACCTTCACTGCCAGTATTCCTAAGTGTAATGAACACATTGCTTCTGTTGCCAATGAGTGCGCTAGCCCATACAGGAGTTGGTGAAACAGATGGTTTTGGTTCAGGTTTTAGTCATCCAATTAATGGGGAAGACCATTTGCTTGCAATGGTGGCCATTGGGCTTTGGGCGACACAAATTGGTGGGCGCGCATTGTGGGCAGTCCCTAGCACATTTGTCATTGTAATGATTCTAGGTGGAGTACTCGGTTTTTCAGGGATTCCTGTCCCTTTTATAGAAGAAGGGATATTGGTTTCAGTATTAGTTTTGGGTGTGCTAGTAGCGGGCGCATTTAAATTCCCTGTCATTTTTAGCGTATTAATTGTTGGTTTTTTTGCCCTATTTCATGGCTATGCGCACGGAACCGAGATGCCTTTAGCAATAGGTGCTGTTTCATACAGTGCCGGGTTTGCATTATCAACAGCGATACTACACATGGTTGGCATAGCTTGTGGAATAATTTTGCAGAAAATAAATCTCGAAAAGTTCAATCGTTTTGCCGGCTGTGCTATTGCGCTCAGCGGAATCTATTTGGCGGTTTCATAAAAGCCTAACAATGCGTAACTTTTCAGGTTAGATTCTTTAATCAGTTGCGCATCTTTTTTAGCGCGGTTAGTGTAATAAAGCTTATACATTACGGCTACCACTAAGACGGGACATCCAGTAACTTCAATGAGTTAAAATTCAGTCGCTCACGGCTGTTTATAAAGATTGTTTAAGGAGTGGTTTAAATGGGAGTTTAAGGTGTTGGAATTCAAAAAAATAGGGTTATTTTTCGTCTAAAACCATGTGTCGCATTACAAAAAACTCAAGCAGAAAAGAAGTTGATACGCTATGTTCGACTTTTCTAATTCATTGATTTTAATTGCACCAAAATTTGGGTTTCAACTTTCTCCAAATTTGGCATCTAATCAAATCAATGTGAT
>SBAV01000460.1 GCA_005239965.1 Methylobacter tundripaludum | reverse complement strand
TAATAATTGATTTTCACTGAGATAAAGAGACATGGCAGATAAACCGCTAAAAAAAACCAAACCGAAATCTACAATCACTACGCTCCCACCGTTAGGGATGGAACCCAAACATTTGGTGGGTGATTTCAAGAGAAATTACAATTATAGATTAGGTAGGGATGAGCAAAGTCAATCGCCCTATTACGCTTATGAAGCCCTGTCTTTTGCGATTAATGACCGATTGATAGAGCGCTGGAAAAAAACCCACAATGCCTATGGAAGAAAAGACTGTTGCAAGAAGGCCTACTACCTGTCCATGGAATTCCTAATGGGGCGCACCCTAAGTAACGCCATGCTTAATCTGGGCATCGATGATGTAGCTAAAAAGGCTATGTATAACCTCGGACTGGAAATGGAAGAACTGCTTGAAAGCGAGCCGGATGCAGGACTGGGTAACGGTGGCCTGGGCCGTTTGGCAGCCTGCTTTATTGACAGTTGTGCAACATTGCGATTGCCTGTAACCGGCTATGGCCTGCGTTATGAATATGGGATGTTTTCGCAGCTTATCACTAATGGCGAACAAGTGGAGCAGCCCGACCATTGGTTGCGTAACGGCAATATTTGGGAAGTTGAGCGCCCTGAGTATATACAGCGCATTAAATTTGGTGGACGGACGGAAAACCATACCGATGAACATGGACAGACACGCGTCTGTTGGGTTGATACCCACGATATATTGGCAGTACCCTTTGATACACCCGTTCCGGGTTTCCGTAATGGTACAGTGAATACACTGCGCCTATGGAAAGCTGAAGCCACTGAAGAATTTGATTTGCAGGAATTTAATGCCGGTGATTATGCTGAAGCGGTAGCCGCGAAAAATTCAGCCGAAAATATCACGATGGTACTGTACCCGAATGATGCCAATGAAAACGGTAAGGTATTACGTTTGCGTCAGCAATATCTGTTGGCTTCTGCCAGTTTGCAGGATGTGATTGGCATCTGGGCCAGTCGACATGACAATGATTTTTCTGAATTTGCGGCAAGAAATTGTTTTCAGTTAAACGATACGCACCCCAGTATCGCGGTCGCAGAATTAATGCGTCTGCTGATTGATATACATGGCTTAAGTTGGGATGAGGCTTGGACGATTACCCGTAATACTATGGCCTATACCAACCATACTTTGTTGCCGGAGGCGCTGGAACGCTGGTCAGTGAATTTATTCCGGCAATTGTTGCCCCGTCTCATGGAAATTATTTTTGAGATCAACGCCCATTTCCTGGAAGAGGTATCGGCGCATTGGCCGGGCGATCATGATCGGATAGCGCGTATGTCCCTGGTTGAAGAAGGCCCTGAACAACATTTCAGAATGGCTTATTTGGCTATCGTTGGCAGTTATTCTGTTAATGGCGTTGCTGAACTGCATTCCAAGCTGTTACAGCAAGGCCTGTTCCGTGATTTTTATGAACTGTGGCCCCACAAGTTCAACAATAAAACCAATGGCGTAACGCCAAGGCGCTGGTTGGCCGCCTGCAATCCGGAATTGGCTGATTTGATTACTGAAACAATTGGCGATGGCTGGTTGACCGATTTATCTTTATTAAAGAAATTGGAACCTTTTGCGGAAGATCAAGCGTTCCGTAAACGCTGGCAGCAAGTACAGGAAAATGCCAAGCAACGTTTGATTGATTATAAAAAACGCAATCACGGTATTGAGTTGAATGTCGATGCCTTGTTTGACGTGCAGGTTAAGCGTATCCATGAATACAAGCGCCAGTTGTTGAACGTGTTGCATGTCATACACCTTTATGACCGCATTAAACGCGGCGATACCGCGAATTGGACTGACCGCTGTGTACTGATTGGCGGCAAAGCCGCGCCCGGTTATTTCATGGCGAAACGCATCATCAAGTTCATTAACAACGTCGCCCACGTTATCAACAACGATCCGGATGTCGGCGATAAACTAAAGTTGGTTTTTTTGGCCAACTACCGCGTTTCGGCGATGGAAAGAATTTGTCCGGGAGCCGATTTGTCAGAGCAGATTTCAACGGCCGGGAAAGAAGCTTCAGGGACAGGCAACATGAAGTTTATGATGAACGGTGCCTTGACTATTGGGACACTGGATGGCGCCAATATCGAAATCCGTGAGGAAGTCGGCGATGATAATTTCTTTTTGTTTGGTTTGACGGAAGAGCAGGTTCAGGAACTGAGCCACCATTATGACCCTGTTTCTGTCATTAATCAGGATGAAGATTTACAACGTGTGATTAATCTCATCGAATGTGGGCACTTTAATCAATTTGAGCCAGGCATATTTGATGTAATTCTTGGGTCGTTGAAAAATCCCCATGATCCCTGGATGACGATTGCTGATTTTCGAAGCTTTGTTGATGCGCAAAAACGTGTGGAAGCCGCCTTTCAGGACAAAGACCGTTGGAACCGGATGAGTATTTTGAATTGTGCGGCCAGCGGTAAATTTTCCACTGACAGGACAATCAGTGATTACAATAATAATATTTGGAAACTGACGCCGGTTAATGTTAACTGATGCTCCACATTGTTTTGTATGAGCCGGAAATTCCAGCGAATACGGGCAATATTATCCGCTTATGCGCCAATGCCGGGGCGCAATTGCATCTGATCAAGCCTTTGGGGTTTGAACTGGATGATAAACGATTGCGCCGTGCGGGACTGGATTACCATGAATGGGTTTCTGTCAAGCAGCATGAATCATTGGATCATTTTGCGGCCAATGAAAATCCTAAGCGTTTGTTCGCTTTAACCACCAAAGGCCGGCAAGTCGTCAGCAATATTGCTTTTCAGGCGCAGGATACTTTCTTGTTCGGGCCGGAAACGCGCGGCTTGCCGGCTGGAGTGTTGGCAAATGTTGGCGTCGACAGGTGTTTGTATTTGCCAATGCGGGCCGAAAGCCGGAGTTTGAATTTATCCAATACCGTGGCTATTGTTTTATATGAGGCATGGCGGCAAATCGATTTTGCGGGCGCATTAATAAAATAACCGTGTCAACGATGGCGTTGAACCTACAGGCTTGTCGAAAGTCATTAAAATGATAACGCCGTTTCCTTGAAAGTTGTGTTGTATGGTTTAAGTCAGTGTACTAATTTTAAAATTATTCAGACCCCTCCGGTTTTTAAGCCCTCACCCTAGCCCTCTCCCCAACAGGGAGAGGAAATTTAAGGTGGGGGTCTGAATAATTACCTAATTTTTTAGATTTTCATTAGAATGAAAAATCATCTGTGAATGAAGTGGTTATGAAATTTAAATTTATTTTTTTTATGATTCTTGTTATGTCAAGTCAAGCAAATGCAGCACCCAAATTAGCACCGTGTCTTAATAGCCCTAATTGCGTATCGAGCCAGGCAAATCCGCTTGACAAGCGGCACTATATTGCGCCGTTTAAAATTACCGGTACGCCTGAGGCAGCGTGGTTGATGTTGAGGACGACACTCCAAAAGCAGGATCGGACGCTGATTACCCATGAAACCGATACGTCCTTACACGCCGAAGCGATCAGTCTGGTTTTTAGCTTTGTTGATGACATTGATATTATTTTGGATGCGGATGCCAGATTAATTCATATACGATCGGCATCGCGGGTAGGGCACAGTGATTTCGGCGTTAATCGCAAACGCATTGAAGCCTTGCATAAACGCTTGCAAAAAGCCAATGTTGTAGAATAAGCAAATGTTCGCCACCCCTTTTTTTGGGGTGTGATTAAAAGTGCGGGGAATTGACGATAAAATAACTTATCGTTCTCACGCTGGAGTACAAACCTAGGTTTGCACTCCAAGTAAAAAGCATTTCAATGGCATTGATGTCAGGGTGTGGGGAATGGATAGTTTACCCCCGCACTTTTAATCACCCCCTTTTTTTTGAAAAAAGGGGGTGATTTATTCTCCTCTCATTGTTGTGCCAATATTGCGGTCTTCCCATATGGGATTCCTTTTTTTGCAAGCCGGATTCCCCTAATGAGGAATTGCTGGTGAGTCGCCACAAATAATTGTCCTATCCAAATCAAATACGGTATAGTTCGTAGGAAAATTTCTTTGTTTCGCAAACAGTTTTTGGGTAATTACAAGTCGTTGCGGTAGGTTATCGTTATCCTGCGGCTTAACCTCAGTTGTAGGTCATAATGACATGTTCACGAAAGCCATAATAGCCAACCCAACGCATTCCTGTGATCGTAACCCTTTATTTCCGCCGCGAAATGAGCATTGACGGTTAAACTGGATGCTAGCCAAGCAATTCAAAACCCAATTTATTATCCTTTATCTTGACGCGCAACCGCCTTTGGTACGGTACGGCTTGGCTGTGCTGGCAGTCGCTATCGCCGCTACAGTGACGCAACATATTCCGGTGATTGGTGAGCGGGCAGTGTTTCTGATCTTTTTTTTCGCGATTATCCAGGGCGCTTTCTGGCTCGGCCGAAATCCGGCACTTCTCGCCATGATTTTATCCTTTATCGCAGTTAATGCCTTTTTTATGCTTCCGGTTTGGCTTTCAAAGCCTTACGACGCTATTGCCTTAAACTCAGGTTTTTGCATTTTAGCCGCTGTTTTTATCACCACAACCGGCCTCTATCGGAATTTAACCCTGGCGTTGTGGGAAAGCCGACAAGATTTGAACCACGCGCAAGCAGTCGGACAAATCGGCAGTTGGCGCATGAATGTGCTACGTAACGAGTTGCGTTGGTCCAACGAGAATCACCGTATTTTCGGCATTCCCAAGGGAACGCCGATGACCTATGAAACTTTTCTTTCCACCGTGCATCCGGATGACCGGGGATACGTCGACCGGATGTGGCAGAGGGGGCTGCGCGGCGAGCCTTACGATATCGAACACCGGATAATTGTCGCAGGCCAAGTGAAATGGGTACGCG
>SBAV01000452.1 GCA_005239965.1 Methylobacter tundripaludum | reverse complement strand
ATCGGCAATGTTGTTGTAGGATAACTCTTTGCCTTGTAGTTGCTTAGCGGCGGCAATAGTGCCGGATGCTGGCGACTTTTCCTGATAAAATGCCGCATTTTGGTGTGGGTTTTCGCCATAGCGCAAGCTGGTATTGCGGTAAAATTGCAAATTCAGGGTGCCAGGAAATTGCGTGCCGTTGAGTTTGCCAAGATAGCTTGCAATCGCCGTATCATAGCTGGCGGTGTGTTCAAAGCTGGTGAGCGCCAGTTTAAAGCGGGTTTGCTGCGAAAGGGCAGTACCGTTGGCTTTCAGCTCGGTGATAATGCCGGCATAGTCCGTAGGGTTGACGATCACCGCAACATCGGCGTGATTCTTGGCTGCCGCACGGATCATGGTGGGGCCGCCAATATCGATGTTTTCAATGGCGTTTTCAAATGTGCAATCTGCTTGCGCTATGGTTTGTTCAAAGGGGTATAAATTGACCACCACCATATCAATCGGCTTGATGCCATTTTCAGCCATCACCGCTTCATCGATACCACGACGCGCCAGTATGCCACCATGAATTTTGGGGTGCAGCGTTTTGACGCGGCCATCCATAATTTCAGGCGAGCCAGTGTACTCGGACACTTCGGTGACAGGAATTTGATGTTCAGCCAGTGTTTTGGCAGTCCCCCCTGTTGATAAAATTTCAATGCCCAGTTGCTGCAGTTCGCGGCAAAATTCTACGACATTGGTTTTATCGGAAACACTGACCAGTGCCCGCGTAATTTTTTTTTGCATGTTGACCCTTGTAAAACGGTGGTTTTAAAAACGGCTAAACCCGATATGAATAACGCTAACCCTGTGTAGAGCCGCTATGAAATGTGGTATTGATCGAGTTTTTTGCGTAGTGTACTGCGGCTTAAGCCGAGGGCTTTGGCCGCTTTGGTTTGGTTGTGTCCGGTGTGTTCCAGTACCGCTTCCAGTAACGGTTTTTCAACCTCACTTATGACTATCTCGTACAAATCAACAGCATCATAGCCATTCAGATGGGCAAAATAATGGTCTATGGCTATTTTGACATGCATGGAAAGCGGGACGTCATCGGCGCGTCTGGGTTTTAGTTCGAAAAGTTCGGCGTTTTTTTGGGATGCTTCCATCATGCGGCAATCTCACTCGTTAAATGGTTAAATACCATAGCAACCAACTTGAGTTGTTGGGTGGGTGTTTGCGCTTGGTTTATTGTATTTTTTGTGTTTTGGCTGATAGCGTCCAGCCGCTTAAAATACCAACCGATATGTTTGCGGGCTATTCTAACACCCATCACATCACCGTAAAAACGGTAAAGTTTTTCCAAATGGCTGGCCAGTACGCTATAAACTTGGGACAACGTTGGCTTTTCAAGGCGTTTGTTGTGGCGCATAAAGTGATCGATTTCGCTGAACAACCACGGATTACCTTGTGCTGCACGGCCTATCATAATCGCATCAGCACCGGTCTCTTGCAGAACTCGAACGGCTTTTTCGGCGGAATCTATATCGCCGTTGGCAATAACGGGAATGTTGACCGATTGCTTGACGGCCTTAATGGTATCGTATTCCGCATGGCCTTCAAATTTGCAGGCGCGGGTTCTGCCATGGATAGCCAGGGCGCTAATCCCCGAATTTTCTGCTATTTTGGCAATAGTGACGGCATTACGGTTTTCTAAATCCCAGCCGGTACGGATTTTCAGGGTTACCGGAATATCAACGGCATCCACTACCGCATCAAGAATTCTTTTTACCAGCGTTTCATCGCGTAACAGTGCAGAACCTGCCGCAACCGCACACACTTTTTTGGCAGGGCAGCCCATATTGATGTCAATAATGTTCGCGCCACGTTGTGCATTGAATCTGGCTGTATCCGCCATTTGCTGCGGGTGGGTGCCGACAATCTGCACTGATCTTAATCCTGTTTCGCCATCATGGTTGGCTTTTAACAAAGTCTTTGCATGCAGGCGCAATTCAGGGTTAGACGCAACCATTTCGGACACCGCCAATCCTGCACCAAACTGCTTGCATAATTCCCTAAACGGGCGGTCACTGATCCCGGCCATCGGGGCCAGAATCAGATTATTGCTAAGTTGATAAGAACCTATTTGCATGATATCAAAACGCTAACCAAACCGGGTTACCTGTCCGCGTCTTCGTTCCAGATCGGATTGTCGCGGTCTTCCTTTTCCAGCTTAACGTTGTCTTCGGGATAGATATGCCAGAAGGATTTATCAATCTTGGCGTTGCTATAACCTTCTTTTTTCTCGTGGGTAAACGGACACCACCAGTTTTCGACGATTTTCACCATGTAGGCATGCCATTCAAATAAGGCAACACTGACAGGGCAATACCAGGTGCAATTGAGTATCCAGAATAATTTGGATTGCGACAGGCTGGCTTTGAATGAGCCATGCATCGTGATTTGATTCTTGAGTGTATAACGGTGGCTGACCCTGTCAGGTAAAAAATCAGACAGTGTCTTGATATTTTGCCCGCCAATTAAAATCAAGTGGTAATAAGTCAAATAGGCGCTGATAAACACAAACGGCAAAGTGGCAATGGGCAAATACACAAACACCATGCCGATAGCTCTTTTCCATACAGGTACATTTCTATGGTGTTTGCCGATTTCAGCGCGGCCGGTACAAGAATCGCAGGCTTTCATTTTGTTAAGAGTCCTCTTTTTTATTATTAATGGTTGATGTTTTAGTCGCTGTTGTTAGTCTATTTGCGTGCAATAACCGATAAATACTGACGCAACCCGCACAACAAAACAACTGTTCACCTTTGTCGGTAGTCAATGTAAATCCTTCAATTTCGACAGGTTGGCCGCAAAGATCACAGGGGGTTTTATATTCTACAGTGGCCATAACGATGCCTCAATAACTTTATAAGCATGAAGAGACTGAACAAAAAAATGTCTTTAGATATTCCGTTTCAGGTAGCGCGGGATCAATGGGATGATCTGGCCCTTGCCCCCCACTGGCAAAAAACACCAGATGGCGGTCGATGTGTTTGCCCGAAGAACGCAACAATTCGTGCAGATTGTCACGCGTTAAGTGATGCGAACACGACGCTGAAATCAGTATGCCATTTTTAGATAACACTTGCAGTGCCAGATGGTTCAAGCGGCGGTAGGCTTCATAACCCTGTTTAAAATCTTTTTTGCGTTTAATTAGCGCCGGTGGGTCCAGGACAATGATGTCATACAACTGGTTGTCAAGCCGGGCCCGTTTGAGAAATTCAAACACATCGGAGCAAACAAACTGCATATTCCCTTCAGTGCGATTAAGTTTGGCGTTTTCCAAAGCCAGTGCCAACGCGCTTTCTGAGGCATCTACACAGGTCACATCGATTGCACCGGCTAGCGCAGCAGGAACACCCCATGCCCCAGTATAAGAAAACAAGTCGAGCACACGTTGACCTTTGGCAAAACCAGCCAGTTGTGCCCGGCTGCTCCTATGGTCATAAAACCAGCCGGTTTTTTGCCCGCCCAGTATGTCAATCCTAAATTGTGTGCCGTTTTCTTCAATAATCAGTTTTTCAGGCAACTGTCCGTAGATGACTTCTGATTCCAAAGTTAGGCCTTCCAGTTGCCGTTGGCTGTTGTCGTTTTTTAGAACAATAGCTTCCGGACTTAACAGTTCTACTAAGGCATCTACCAGCGACGCCCTTCGCCGCTCAATACCGGCGGTAGTGATTTGCACCGACAACACATTACCGAAGCGGTCTATTACCAAGCCTGGCAAACCATCACTTTCACCAAAAACCAAGCGGTAGTAAGGTTTGGCAAACAGTTTTTCACGCAGTTGCAAGGCAGTACTGATACGGTCTTTAAAAAAATTAACGCCGCATTTTAAATTGGCTTTCCGGGACAGTAAACGGGCACAAACCAAGGTCTGAGGATTGATATAGGCCGTACCCAGGGTTTTGCCGTCATGGCTTGCAATATGCACCAAATCACCCGCTGAAAAACTCTCAAGCGGCGAGCGTTTTGTGTCAACTTCATTGCTGAAAACCCAAAGATGGCCTTTGCGCAGACGATGGTCTTCGTTTTTTTTAAGAAAAAGTTCCGGGTGCGCCATAATTAGTCCGCTCTGTGTTGGTTTAACGCTTTGTACCCGACAAACGGATCCAATCTTCTTGTTGTACCAAAGGCTGTAACGCTATACTGCTTTGATAAGCGTTTATAACAGAGTCCGCTTGCTCATGCAAAATGCCCGATAAAATAAGCGTCCCGCCTGAAACCAGCAAATCGGCAATCAGTTCGGACATGTCAATCAATGGTTTGGCGAGGATGTTAGCCAAAACAATATTCGCTTGCATCGGCGGGAACTGTTCCGGCAGATAACAAAATATTTTATCCTGCACGTTATTTTTCAGGGCATTGCTTTGGGTTGCGGTAATGGCCTGCGGGTCTATATCGACGGCATGGGCAATCTTGGCACCCAACAGCACGGCAGCAACGGCCAGTATTCCGGAACCGCAACCATAGTCAATGACAGTTTTGCCGGTAAGATCGTGACTGGCTAGCCATTCCAGACATAATGCCGTAGTGGGATGAGTGCCGGTACCAAATGCCAGGCCTGGATCGAGAATCAGGCACACAGTGCCAGGTTCATGCTGTTGCTGGCCGGTGGGGCAGACCCAGAGTTTATCTGCAAACTTCATGGGTTTGTAGAATTCCATCCAGGCGCGTTCCCATTCTTGGTCGACGATTTCTTCATACTGCCAATTGAGTAATGGCTGGTTGTGAAATTGTTCGATGACCTGTGTTTTTATGGATACAGGATCGCTGTCCAATTCATAAAGCGCGATAATTTGCGTATTGCGCCATATTTTGGTTTCGCCAATAGCGGGTTCGTAAACCGGCTCGTCTTCAGCATCCATATAGGTTACTGAAACCGCCCCCAAATCACTGAAAAAATCGGCAATGTGCGGCGCGGTTTGTTCGTCGCTGATAACAGAAAGTTGATGCCAGGCCATAGTGTCCTAGAAAACAGTATCTTTAAAAAAGAACAGGGTGTGATCGACCTGTTTTTGTGTGGAATTCAGGTAAATTCCTGTGTGTTGTCAGGGGGTGGGGACGCAAAATTTTGCGTCCCTCGGGGCATTGTTTTAATTATGAAAAGAGCCCCAGCTTCTTTTCCAGATAATGGATATTTTGCCCTCCAGTTTCGAAGCCACTGTCATTCATAATGTCTTGCTGTAAGGGGATATTGGTTTTGATGCCGTCTATGATGAGTTCACTCAAGGCGGTATTCATGCGGGCGATAGCGCTTTGGCGATCTTCACCGTGCGCAATCAGCTTACCTATCATCGAATCATAATAAGGCGGCACCTTGTAGCCATTGTAGATATGAGTTTCGCAGCGTATGCCAGGCCCACCGGGCATGTGGAACTGGTCAATAGTGCCGGGACAAGGCATAAAGGTTTTTGGATCCTCGGCATTTAGCCGGCACTCAATGGCATGGCCCTGTATTCTGACCTGATCCTGGGTAATGGACAGTTTTTCCCCGGCAGCAATACGGAGCTGTTCTTTGACAATGTCAAAACCGGTAACCATTTCGGTGACAGGATGCTCAACTTGCACACGGGTGTTCATTTCAATAAAGTAGAATTCGCCTTTTTCATACAGAAACTCGAAAGTACCGGCACCCAGATAGCCGATTTCAACACAGGCCCTGGCGCAGCGCTCGCCAATGGCTTTACGCTGTGCTTCGGTAATGCCGGGTGCGGGCGCTTCTTCGACCACTTTTTGGTGGCGACGCTGCATGGAGCAATCCCGCTCCCCCAGGTGAATCGCATTGCCGTGCGAATCTGCCATAACCTGGAATTCAATATGACGTGGATCTTCCAGAAACTTTTCCATATACACAGTGGGATTACCAAAGGCGTTGCCCGCTTCGGCCTTGGTCATGGAAATGGCATTCAGTAAGGCCGCTTCGGTATGGACAGTGCGCATACCGCGACCGCCACCGCCGCCTGCGGCTTTAATGATAACGGGGTAACCAATTTCCTGCGCCAGTTTCAGATTTTTTTTGTTATCGTCGGAAAGTGGCGTGTTATCACCCGGCACACAGGGCACCCCCGCTGCGATCATGGCTTTTTTTGCAGAAATCTTGTCGCCCATCATGCGAATGGTATCGGCATTGGGGCCAATGAACACAAAGCCGCTTTGTTTGACTTTTTCAGAAAAATCCGCATTTTCGGATAAAAAGCCATAGCCAGGATGTATCGCTTCGGCATCGGTTACTTCGGCAGCGCTGATAATGGCCGGGATATTCAGGTAACTGTCTATAGATGCCGCAGGCCCAATGCAAACGGACTCATCAGCAAGCCGTACATGCTTTAATTCCCTGTCTGCCTCAGAATGCACCGCAACAACTTTTACCCCCAGTTCTCGGCATGCACGCAGAATACGTAGCGCAATTTCACCTCGGTTGGCGATTACTATTTTGTCGAACATAAGTTCCCCTACCGTGATGTGTTATTCGATGACGAACAAAGGTTGACCATATTCGACCGGTTCAGCGTTATCGACCAAAACTTGGGTGACTGTACCGCTCTTGTCGGCCTCAATCTGATTGAGAATCTTCATTGCTTCGATAATACACAAGGTATCGCCCGCTTTGACAGGTTGCCCTACTTCGGTAAATGCTTTTGAACCGGGAGATGCTGAACGGTAAAAAGTGCCTACCATCGGCGATTTGACGATGTGTCCAGTAATTTTTTCTTCGCAGGGTGCTGAAGATACGGCAGATATACAAGCTGCTTGAGGAGCTTGCGCATAATTAACAGGCGCAGCAACGACGGTATTGGGAGAATAACGGCTGATGCGTATCGATTCTTCGCCTTCTTTGACTTCCAGCTCAGCAATGCCTGATTCTTCTATGATTTCAATAAGTTTTTTAATTTTTCTAATATCCATGGATTACTGTCTCTCTGCTAATATCTGGTGTGCAGCCTGTAAGGCCAATTCATATCCTGTCGCGCCCAATCCGCAGATAATGCCTTTGGCAATATCTGAAAAATACGAGTGTTTTCTAAAAGGCTCACGTGCATGGACGTTTGACAAGTGAACCTCGATAAAAGGAATTTTTGTTGCCAGCAGCGCATCACGAATGGCGACGCTGGTATGCGTAAACGCAGCAGGGTTAATAATAATGAAGTCGACGGCATTTGTGTAAGCCTGATGTATTAGCTCAACAATTTCGTGTTCGGCATTATTTTGATGAAAACTGAGCTGGTGATCGAGGTGTATAGCTTGCTTTTCGAGTGCCCGTTGGATGTCGGCGAGCGTTTTTACGCCGTAGTGACCAGGTTCACGAAGCCCCAATAAGTTTAAATTAGGGCCGTTAAGTACGGTAATAGCTGCCATTTAGTTATTTTTATAGATTAAACGCAATTTAACGTGTAATTGTGCCTAATTTACAGAATTTTGTCCAGATATCGTGTACTTTTGCTGTAACATCACCGATCAGTGAAGCTTGTTAAAGGCCTGTAACCCATCGCTTTAAAATATTAACTATTTCCATAAAATAAACAGCTTAACGGTTGGGTTTGTTATATTATTAATTTTTATTGGTTCTGTGCAATTGGAGAGAAAAAATGCAGCAAAATGCAGGTGCGTTTATTTTAGGATTGTTTATTTTTTTAGGCTTATCGGCATTAGGCTACTTTCTGGGGAATGCAGCCATACGCTTCAAAGAATACGAACGCACAGTGGCGGTAAAAGGCTTGTCCGAACGCGAGATGCCTGCCGATATTGTTATCTGGCCAATTCAATACGCCGTAGCCGATAACGATTTGAGCAAACTGTACAATACCCTTGAAAACAATACCAAAACCATAAAAGACTATTTACTGCAGGCGGGTATTAAAGAAGCTGAAATCACCATCTCACCCCCCGCAATTACCGATAAGTCAGCGCAAGCCTACAGTGATGGCAACCACGCCGACTTCCGCTATACCGCTTTACAGACCGTGACTGTTTACTCCAGCAATGTGGCTTTAGTACGCACACAAATGTCTGCCATATCTGAATTGGGTAAAAAAGGCATTGCCCTGACCGGCAACAGTCAGGGACAAACGGAAGAGTATCTTTACAGTCAACTCAACCAAATAAAACCGGAAATGATTCAAGAAGCCACCACTAAGGCACGGGAAGTGGCGCAAAAATTTGCCGGGGATTCAAGCAGCAAACTGGGTAAGATCAAACAAGCCTCGCAAGGCCAATTTACTATTGAGCCGCGAGACACCAATAACCCCCACATCAAAAAAATCAGAGTGGTTTCTACAGTCGAATATTATTTGTCGGACTAGTTCTACTTTGTTAAATCCAAGTATCGCATAAGTAGTTGATTTAATTCATACTATAAATATTTTTTTAATCTAGTATATCTCAATAGTGCATTT
>SBAV01000396.1 GCA_005239965.1 Methylobacter tundripaludum | reverse complement strand
GGCCAAACACGGCAACCGTTCGGTATCGAGCAGTTGCGGCAGTGCCGATGTACTGGAAGCGGCGGGGGTTAATCTGGACTTGTCCACAGAACAAGTCGCACAATGCGTGCATGACATCGGCGTAGGATTTTTATTCGCCCCCAAATATCATGGCGCAATGAAGCATACCATCAATGTCCGCAAGGAAATGGGCGTAAGAACCCTGTTTAATCTGCTCGGCCCTTTATCTAACCCTGCATCAGCGCCTAACCAACTGATTGGTGTTTTTGCCGAATACTGGGTAGAACCCTTGGCACAAGTGTTAAAAAAACTCGGTAGCCAACACGTATTAGTAGTGAGCGCCGAAGATGGTCTGGATGAAATCAGTATTGCCTCACCCACGCATGTTGCCGAGTTGAAAAATGGCGTGGTTTCAACCTATACCGTAACGCCGGAACAATTCGGTTTACAGCGGGCAAGCTTGGCTGAATTGGCAGTCGATAACACGACAGCCAGCCTGAAAATGGTAAAATCCGCGTTGGACAACCAGCCAGGAGCCGCATTAGACATCGTGCTGTTGAATGCGGGCGCTGCGATTTATGCCGCCAATATTTGCGATTCCTTGGCAGCCGGTATCGAAAAAGCCCGGCAAGTAATCGCCAGTGGCGAAGCCTTAGCCAAACTGGACAACTTAATTACCTATTCGAAAACTTTATCTCACGGATAACCATGACCGACACCCCAGATATCTTAAAAAAAATCCTCGATAAAAAAGTCGATGAAGTTGCCAACCGCAAACAGCGCATAAGCATTAGCGATCTGGAAGAAATTTCGCAAGGCGTTGAAAAACCGCGCGGATTTTATAAAGCCTTGCAATCTAAAGTCAGCGCCCAAAAGCCCGCCATTATTGCTGAAATCAAAAAAGCATCGCCCAGCCAAGGCGTGATCCGGGAAAACTTTCAGCCCATTACCATCGGCCTGGATTATACGATGAATGGCGCGACCTGCCTGTCGGTGTTGACGGATAAAGAATTTTTTCAGGGTGCGGAAGCTAACTTGCAGATGGTCAGGGAACGCTGTCCATTGCCTATCATAAGAAAAGACTTCATGATCGACCCGTATCAAATTTATGAATCCCGTGCCTTGGGCGCGGACTGTATTCTGCTGATTGTTGCCGCTTTGGGCGATCAGCAAATGCACGAGCTGGCCAATACCGCAACGAAATTAGGCATAGACGTTCTAGTTGAGGTCCATAATGCTGTCGAATTGCAGCGGGCGTTAACGCTGGATACCCAACTGATCGGCATTAACAACCGAAATTTGCGCACCTTCGAAACATCCTTGCAAACTACGCTGGAATTAAAGCCACGCATTCCCGCTGATCGCATTGTCATCACCGAAAGCGGCATCCACACGCAAGAAGATGTGCAACTGATGCTGGATAATGGCATTTACGCCTTTTTGGTGGGTGAATCGTTTATGCGGGCCGAAAGCCCTGGGCAAAAAATGCGCGAATTATTTGCACTTTAGTCTATTATCCATAGCATACATTCATCAGCTTAAGGACAACGTCGTCAAAACATGCACACAAATCCCATTGGCGTTTTCGATTCAGGCGTAGGTGGCCTTTCGGTACTGCGTGAAATTCGTAAGCAATTACCCGAAGAAGACTTGCTGTATGTCGCCGATTCAGCCCATGCGCCGTATGGTGATAAGCCTAAAGAATTCATACTGGAAAGGTCAACGGCCATCATCGATTTTTTCGTCCACCAAAACGTCAAGGCAATTGTGGTGGCCTGCAACACTGCGACGGGTGCCGCCGTAAAGGAATTACGCCCCAAATACACGCTGCCAATAATTGCTATGGAGCCGGCAGTCAAGCCAGCATCAGAGCGCAGCCAAACCGGCGTGATTGGCGTGTTGGCAACCAGCCGGACCATCGACAGCAATAATTTCCAAATACTGTTTGCCCGCTTTGCTAATCAGGTAAACATTCTGCCCAAAGCTTGTCCCGGACTGGTTGAACAGGTTGAACGCGGCGATCTGTGCAGCGACAAAACCCGTGCCTTAATCGCCCAGTATGTTCAGCCGCTGTTGGAACAGAACGTTGATACTATCGTTTTGGGCTGCACACATTACCCTTTTTTAGCACCACTGATTCAAGAAATAGCCGGTTCTTCAGTCACCGTCATCGATTCCGGTTCCGCCATCGCCCGCGAGCTGAAATCACGTCTGGGAAAGCACACATTACTGTCTAACCGGTCACATCACGGCTCAGTACAATTTTGGAGCAGCGATGTAACCGGTACAGCCAAACACATTATTTCGAAGCTTTGGGAAGCTGAAATTGACGTAATCAATCTACCAGAACGTGTCCCCGCATAAAAAGCCCCTGAAATCAATCCATACAAACTGGAAGCCAGGATCAGGGGCTTACTGTTTTATATGGGTGCCTGGTTTTATGGCCTTAACATCAATTAATCAAGCACAAAACTAATTTTCATATTCACCCGGTACTCAGCAATCTTGCCCTCATTAATCACCACTTTCTGATCCTGAATCCAGGCTCCCTGTATGCCCCTGATGGTTTTACTGGCGCGCTTTATACCCTTTTCGATGGCATCGTCAAAACTTTTGGTAGAACTGGCGGTTATTTCACTTACTTTTGCGATAGTCATAATTAACTCCTGAAGTAAAAGAATAGAACTTAGGTGATTTTCGATAAACAATATACCTGCATCCTGTTTTTATCCACAAAAAACACGAACAATGGGCAATAACATAATATTTCTACGTATATTTTTTCGTGTTTTTCGTGCCTTCCGTGGACAAATAAGGTTTCATT
>SBAV01000453.1 GCA_005239965.1 Methylobacter tundripaludum | reverse complement strand
GTTACCATACAGAGAACGTACAAAAACGGTGCCTGACTACTTGAAAATATCGGTTAAATAAAAATTTTACTATGAAACTTTTCCGTGCTTTTCGTGTTTTCCGTGGACAATCCATATTTACTATCCAGTTGCTTACTTATGAAGACTACCGTTAACCGCATAATTTAAGTAACATGCTGGTCATTTCGGTGGAAATCCGCCAGTAAATTAAAGCGCCCTATTCAAATATGCGGCATAGTGTAAATCAATTTCCCCATTCTAAATATGCCTATCTCACCTGACCCAATCAATACCGATGCGCTGTACAAGAAAATCGCCTGGCGCTTGATGCCGTTTTTGTTTTTGGGTTATGTGGTTGCCTATATCGACCGCATGAACGTCAGCTTTGCCAAACTGCAAATGGCCGGGGATTTGGGTTTTAGCGATACTGTCTACGGTTTTGGTGCAGGCATCTTCTTTTTGGGCTATTTCTTCTTTGAAGTCCCCAGCAATATCATCTTGCATAAAATCGGGGCGCGGATTTGGCTGACCCGTATTATGCTGATGTGGGGTTTGATTTCCAGTGCCATGATGTTTGTGGATAGCCCGCTCAGTTTTTATGGCCTGCGCTTGTTGTTGGGCATGGGCGAGGCAGGTTTTTTCCCCGGTATAATTTTGTATTTGACCTATTGGTTTCCCAATTGCTACCGTGCCAAATGCACGGCGGTGTTTATTTTTGGCATTGCTTTTTCAGGGATTATCAGCGGGCCGATTTCCGGTTGGCTCATGGAAACCCTGCAAAATGTCCAGAATTTACGGGGCTGGCAGTGGTTGTTTCTGTTGGAAGGTTTGCTGGCTGTACTCTTGGGATGTTGCGCACCCTTTATTTTGCTCGACAAACCCGAAAAAGCGCCGTGGCTAACTGCCAATGAAAAACAGTTAGTCCGTGAACATTTGGCCGCAGAGCAGCAATTTGCTGTTACCCAGCACACATCGTTAAAACAGACACTGGCCAATGCCAATATCTGGTTGCTCAGCGGCATTTATTTTCTGCTGGTGGCCGGTTTATATAGCATTTCGTTCTGGCTGCCACAAATTGTCCATGATTTTGGCCAAGACAGCTTAATTATCACCGGATTGCTCAGTTCCATCCCTTACCTGTGTGCCAGTATCGGCATGGTATTAATTGCCCATTATTCGGATAAACACGATGAGCGTTACCGCATCATGCTGGTGTGTATGCTGGTGGGCGCTGTTGGTTTATTTGCCAGCGCTTGGTTCCATTCGCCAATTAGCCTGTCTTTGCTGAGTCTATCAGTAGCGTGTACCGGCATTATGGCGTGTTTTACGCTATTTTGGACAATTCCCACCAAAATCCTTTCCAACACCAATATGACTGCCGCTGCCGGTATTGCCATGATCAATTCGGTAGGCGGCTTGGGCGGCTATATCGGCCCTTTTTTGCTGGGCTGGATTAAAGACGCTACCCACAATTTAAGTGCGGGACTTTATGGGTTGGCGGTGGGTTTGTTGGTTGCTATGGGGCTGTTAAAGCTACTGCGGGGATACGTTAAGATTTAACTTTTCTAATTTACAAATCTATAAAAAAATTTAGTATTTATCATTTTTACTTTACATAAAATGCTTGATATTCATAAATATATATCATAATATTTATATTTAAAGGGCTATCAAATTCAATACGGCCTCATAAAGTGGGCATTATATTCCATTGCTTTTAGTGCATAAAAGTGCGATTAAAAATTATTCGCACATGCAGCAATAGCCCATTGAGTACCAAATCAAGGCAAAAACTGCCTCTTTATTAATTGGCTATTTTGCAAAGATATGACTCGTGGATCGTAAATTCTCAGTTTTTTAACCCCGAATATCGCAATACACTGAAATATCAGAATTTATAGTTAGCGATCCAAAAAAACAGATAACCCCTTATCTCTCGGATACTTACAAAGAACTTACGGCTCACAAGGTATTAATTATGTTCAATTTTTGCATCAATTCTCGATGCACGCTGTTGTTTGCCTCACTGATTTTGTCTGCCTCCCCACTTGCCGCAGAAGACAGGGCAGGCCTGTTAAATGGGCTGTCATTGGTCAACGATTCATCCTGGATGAAATCGGCAGGACTGCACGTCAACGGCTGGGCGGATGCGGGCATCATCTACAACGCTAATGATCCTAGTGATAACTACAACGGTACAGTGGTATTTGCCGACCGCGCCAACGAGTTCAACCTCCACCAGTTGGGGCTACAGTTGTTTAAGGATGTCGATACCCGTAGTGGCGGCTGGGATGTTGGCGGGAAATTCACTTTTATGTATGGCAGTGATGCCCGCTTCAATACCATCAACCCTTACGGCGACAAGCATTGGGACAACAATCTGATAGGCAAATCCCAACGCTTTCATAAAATCGCAATACCCAATGCTTATCTGGATATTTTTGTGCCACTGGGTAACGGCATTACCACACGTATCGGTCGTTTCTACACCATAATGGGTTATGAAACGGGCCTTTCGCCCGACAATTTCTTTTACACCCACCCGTATACGTTTCAATACGGCGAGCCGTTCACGCATACGGGATTGACAATATCCTATCCGTTGTTAGAAAACTTCAGCGTTACCTTAGGTGCGGTCACCGGCGGGCATACCAACCTTAATGGTGCGTTAGACGGCAACGGCGGATGGGACGGTTTTGACAACAATATGGAAAACTGGAATTTCTTGGGCGGAATTAACTGGGCCTCTAAAGAACTGTCAACCTCATTGGCCCTGTCTGTGATTACGGGCGATGTCAACACCGATAATGATCTGAGAGATTTCTACCGTCAGACCGGGCGCAACAAAAAAGACAATCGAACTTTTTATAGCTTTGTATTGCAACACGACTTTACAGAACGCTGGCATTTTGTACTGCAACATGACCATGGATTTGAACAGCAACATCCGTTAAACAATTTTCGAGCAGCAGAATGGTATGGCATACAAACCCAAACCCGATACGAATTGACTGATACTTTAGGTATCGGTTTACGCGCCGAGTGGTTTCGTGATGCCGATGGTGTGCGCGTCGGCCAGATGTGCCCAGGCTGTGCCCAATTAGCCATGGGACGTGCCGATTACTACACAGCCAGTGTGGGTTTAAATTGGAAGCCGCTGAATTGGTTGACCTTACGACCGGAAATTCGATACGACTGGTCTGGTGGCGTTGATGCCTTTGACGCCAGAAACAAAGATCATCAGCTAATTTTCGGTGCCGATATAGTGGCCTTGTTTTAATCTGTAAAATGGACTCGCGTTAGCGATTCACCCAAACACAGAACTTACCGAAACAAACAACAGCAAGCTGGGGTTGTGCCTAGGAAGAACTGGCGTCGCAAAATCAGGAACCGCCAATCTGGACACTTGCTGATAAATTGCATGACGCAGGCATTATTGGCGCTATCGTTCAAAGCTTTGTACCAGGCTGTAAGGAAGATAATCATAACCTGATATTGTGGGAATGGTCGAATATCCCAGCACACTACCAGGCAGATGCCCTTCGTTTCTATTGTCCGAAATCCGGAAAAACTCACACAAATCTGGCATTAAACACTTGTTCCCTCTAAAATAACGTGATGTTCAACTTTCCTAAACCTATTGATTTTAAGCGTATCAAAATTTAGGTTTCAAATTTATCAAAATTTGGCATCTAATTAAATCAATGTGATACAGAAAAAAGTCGAATATCGCGTAAAATAATAAATTATTTCAAATTTATTAAGCCCGCATACCGTAACACGCCGAAACGGACGGATTTTTACAGCCTACAAAGGTTATCAATGACTGATTACAAACTTACCCATCTTAAACAACTGGAAGCAGAAAGCATTCATATTATCCGTGAAGTCGCGGCGGAATTTGAACGCCCGGTCATGCTGTACTCCATTGGCAAAGATTCCGCCGTCATGCTGCATTTGACCATGAAGGCATTTTATCCGGGTAAACCACCCTTTCCATTAATGCACGTTGATACCACCTGGAAATTCCAGGAAATGATTAGCTTTCGTGATGAATTGGTTAAAAAACTAGGCCTGGAATTACTGGTGCATATCAATCAGGACGGAGTCGATCAAGGCATTGGCCCGTTTACCCACGGCAGCAAAAAACACACCGATGTCATGAAAACCGATGGCTTAAAACAGGCGCTGAACAAATACCAGTTTGATGCCGCTTTCGGTGGCGCACGGCGTGATGAGGAAAAATCCCGCGCCAAAGAGCGGGTGTATTCGTTCCGCGATAAAAACCACCGCTGGGATCCTAAAAACCAGCGTCCTGAATTGTGGAATATCTACAACGGCAAGATCGACAAAGGCGAAAGCATCCGCGTTTTCCCATTGTCTAATTGGACAGAGCTGGATATTTGGCAGTATATCCATCTGGAAAACATCCCTATCGTGCCGTTGTATTTTGCCAAAGAACGCCCTGTTGTTAACCGCGACGGCATGTTGATCATGGTCGATGACGAACGCATGCCCATAGGCCCCAACGACAAGGTGGAAATGAAGATGGTGCGTTTCCGTACCCTGGGCTGCTATCCCTTGACGGGGGCGGTGGAATCAACCGCCACCACATTGCCGGAAATTATTCAGGAAATGTTATTGACCACAACCTCTGAACGCCAGGGACGTTTGATTGACCACGATCAAGCAGGCTCAATGGAACAGAAGAAGCGCGAGGGGTATTTTTAAAAGCGCATGTTAGAGTCCATTAAACTCACTAATTTGTTGTCTTTTGGTGCCGAAACTGAAATCAAGCTCAATTCAGGTTTAAATGTTCTGATTGGTGCAAACGGTTCTGGAAAATCTAATTTAATCGAAGCGATTAGTTTATTGCAAGCGATGCCTAAAGATTTAACCAAGGCTATTCGTGACGGTGGCGGTATTCAAGAGTGGCTATGGAAAGGTGGTAAAGACACAAAAGCTACGTTAGAGATGATTATTAAAAATTCACGGAATCCAATGCCACTTCGGCATATATTTGAGTTCCGTGCTAATAATTATACTGTTGAAGTCACTAATGAATGTCTTCAAAACAAAGAAATACGATCTCCTGCAAACCGCCCTTATATTTTTTATGAATATAATGGACGAACAGCAACAGTTAATCGAACAGAAAAAAGTCGAAAAAAAGAGCTACATTTGGAAAATATTGAAACCAATAAATCCATTCTAGCCCAACGACAAGACCCTGATGCTTATCCAGAACTCACTGATGTTGCCACTAATTATCAGCAAATGCGAATTTATCGTGAATGGCAATTTGGACGCTATACTCCCGCGAGAACCCCACAACCAGCAGATTTGCCAAATGATTTCTTAACGGGAAATGCAGATAATTTAGGACTTATTCTAAGTAGTTTTCGTCGTAATAGCGAAATCAAACGAAAATTACTAGAATCTTTAAAATTATTTTACGAAAGTATTGAAGATTTTGAAGTCATTATTGAAGGTGGTTATGTACAAGTTTTCTTTGAAGAAAACGGTTTTACTATTCCTGCCACACGATTATCCGATGGAACATTACGTTACCTTTCATTATTAGCAATTTTATTACACCCAAATCCACCGCCCTTAATTTGTATCGAAGAACCAGAATTAGGTTTACACCCAGATGTATTACCGACTCTGTGTAATTTATTAAAAGAAGCCGCACAAAAAACCCAAGTCATTATTACCACCCATTCAGCGGATTTAGTGGATGCTTTAAGCGATATGCCAGAAGCTGTATTGGTATTTGATAAACAGCAAGGCTCAACAACAGTTACTCGCTTAAATAAAGAGGACTTAACAGACTGGCTAAAAGATTACAGCTTAGGGCAGTTATGGAGTCGAGGGCATATCGGAGGCAATAGATGGTAAGTGTTACTATTTATGTCGAAGGTGGTGGAGATACTAATAGTTTAAAAACAAAATGCCGACAAGGATTTAGTGAGTTTTTTAAAAAGTTAGACATTAAGCTAAAAATAATTGCTTGTGGCTCACGCAATAATGCTTTTAAAGATTTTTGTACGGGATTAAAAAATGCTAAGAAAGATGAGCATTGCTTATTATTAGTTGATAGTGAAGAGCCCATTATTAGTAACAATGTTTGGCAGCACGTTTCTGATTGGCAAAAACCCGATAGAGCAACAGAGGAACATTTACATTTTATGGTCGAATGTATGGAAGCATGGTTTATGGCGGATAAACAAACCCTTATTTCTTATTATGGTCTGGGATTTAATCAAAACGCTTTATCTCAAAATGCCAAAATTGAAGATATTTCTAAACGAGACTTATATAACACATTAAATAGCGCGACTCGGAAGACAGCTAAAGGCAGCTACAGTAAAAGCGGACATTCTTTTGATATATTAAGCAAAATAGATGCAAGAAAAGTTATCGCAAATAGCCCTTATGCGCAAAGATTACTCGATACACTTCAAAATCCATCAAAGTTTCTCACTCTATCTCGTTAATCGCGCTGATTAACTCACATTCAGTTTTTATAGTTCAGGAAACCCCATGTCCCACCAATCCGATTTAATCAGTACCGATATAGACGCGTATTTAACGCAACATGAAAACAAAGAACTGTTGCGTTTTTTAACCTGCGGCAATGTCGATGACGGCAAAAGCACCTTGATTGGCCGTTTGCTTCATGATTCCAAAATGATCTACGAAGACCAACTGGCCGCCGTACAAGCCGATAGCGTCAAATCCGGCACCACCGGCGCTGGCAAGATAGACTTGGCCTTACTGGTCGATGGCCTACAAGCCGAACGCGAACAAGGTATCACCATCGATGTCGCCTACCGTTATTTTTCCACCTCGACCCGCAAATTCATCATTGCCGATACACCCGGCCACGAACAGTACACGCGCAACATGGCTACGGGTGCATCAACCTGTGATTTGGCCATTATCCTGATTGATGCCCGTTACGGTGTGCAAACGCAAACCAAACGTCACAGCTTTATTGCCTCGTTATTGGGCATCAAGCACATCATCGTTGCCATCAACAAAATGGACTTGGTCGATTACAGCGAGACGGTATTCAATAAAATCAAGCAGGATTATCTGGATTTTACAAAATCGCTGGATTTACACGATATTCATTTCATTCCGATGTCGGCATTGGACGGCGATAACGTGGTGAATGCCAGTGACAATATGCCTTGGTTTACCGGCAAGCCCATGATGGAGCTGCTCAACAGCATAGAAATCATGAGCGACAGGAATTTTACCGATGCCCGTTTGCCGGTACAGTATGTCAACCGGCCTAACCTGGATTTTCGCGGCTTTTGCGGCACCATCGCATCGGGTGTGTTCTGCAAAGGGGATACCGTGACGGCATTGCCTTCCGGCAAGAAAAGCACGGTTAAATCGATAGTCACTTATGATGGCGAGCTGGAATCAGCCTTTACACCGATGGCCATCACTTTAACGTTGGACGATGAAATCGATGTCAGTCGCGGCGACATACTGGTGGGCACAAGCGCATCCGCAATTACCGTTGCAGATAAATTTAACGCTACTGTAGTGTGGATGGCCGAATCTGCCTTAATACCAGGCCGGCAATATATCATCAAACTGGCAACCCGTAGCGTAACCGGGTCAGTTGCCATGATACACCACCGTATCGATGTCAATACGCTGGAACACCATGATGCCAGCACCTTACAGCTGAATGAAATCGGCTCGTGCGCCATTTCGGTGACTGCGCCAGTCGTTTATGACACCTACAAAACCAACAAAGGCACTGGCGCATTCATTATTATTGACCGCCTGACTAACGGCACAGTCGGTGCGGGCATGATTACCGGAACGGTAGATGACAGTTTGCAACGCCCGGTCAGCGTGGAAGAACGCGCCGCGCGTTTTGGCCAGATTGCCAGTGCCATTTCATTGACAGGTGAACTAAGCAAAGACATTGCTTATCAACTGGAAAGAAAACTGTTTGATAATGGCCATGCAGCGACCGTACTGGAATGCCACGATGCCATTTTGATGCAGGCTATTAAAAACGCCGGTCTGATTGGCCTTTGCGTAAATAATCCAGATGAATTATCTGACATTACTTTTGATAGCAACCAACAATCGATTGACGACATTTACAATACATTAAAGCTGCAAAAAATTATTTTTTAGATGCCTTGGTATATGCCCACACCCCTTTTTTCCAAAGAGAAGGGGCTGAACAATTACCAAAAATTTTGGACGACTATTTATCCATCTATAACCCTGTTGGATATTCGCGTACAGGTCATTTGCTTAATCGAAAAATCAGGGCAACACCCAGTTAGCCGAGGTTTGGCCATCAATTCTATGATAATATGAACAACGTTCATCTCTTGTTCATATTGACAGATTTAATCTGTCTATCTAAAAATCGCCTTTCTTCTATGTTAAAAAAATCGTTGCCGCTTATTTCCACGGCGCTGCTTTATACAGTATTTTATTTGGTCAGCAGCCTGAAGTTTGATGTCCAAATTAAGCTTAAAGCCATTCCGTTTGATTTTTTGTTGCAACTGGGCTTTAGTTATATTTTGTATGCCTTATCCAAGCGGCTGTGGATTTTTCTGGTTATACAAACCCTAATCATGGGACTTTTGTATGTCGGCAATGCCATCAAAATATCGTTTTTTGGTGGCCCGATTATGCCGGACGATATTTATGCTTTGCGATCTTTATTGCTCATATTAGAAGGCTGGCGTTTTTTTGCGGCGGCAATTCCTTTGGCGGCTATCGCCAGCTTGCTGGCATTCAATTTTTCCATGCGCCATTGGAGCGCTTATCTTGCCAGCACCATTGCCATTTTATTGGGCATTACTGTCGTGTATAGGCCTGTATCCATTCTTGATCCCCTTGATAAGCACACGGGTAACTCGGTTTGGGATCAGCGCTCCAACTATTTGTGGCATGGTGCCAGCGTTTATACTTTGCAAGAAGGTACGCGTTATTTTGCTTTGGCCGATGCGCCTCCCGATCAGGACAAGGTGCAGGTGGCAGCGGAAAACTTACTGAACCGTCTGCCAAAATCGCCCGAAGTCGCCAAGCCGTTTACGCCGCGTAATATTCATTTGGTGTTGCTGGAATCCTTCTGGGATCCCAACGAACTGAAAAAAGCCAATTACAAGCCGAATCCCTTGTCGCCGGAATTTCGTAAGCTCTGGAAAAGCGCCGAGTATTCCCATGCCATGCCGCCGGTATTCGGTGGTTACACGGCCAATTCCGAATTTGAAGTGTTGTGCGGTTTTCCTGTGGTCAAGGACAACGTCAAGTTTGAGCGGCAATTGTTGAATTCAGTGCCGTGCTTGCCGCATATCCTGGCGGATAAAGGCTATCGCACGGTGGCATCGCACCCCAACGTGCCGGTGTTCTGGAACCGGGTCAACGTGTACCGCAACATAGGCTTTCAAACCTATTGGTCGATCAAGGATTTTGTGCAGGATGATATGAACCGGGAGTTCATGGCCGATGCGACTTTATACCGTCAGGTTAGCGAGAAAATTTCCGGTTCCCTGGAAAACAAACAACCTATTTTGGATTATATCGTTACTTATTTTGGCCATTGGAATTACCCTTTGGGCGCCAGTCGTCCGAGTAAGGTCAAGTCAGCCTCCAGCGTAGAAGAAGTGACCACCTACGCCAATACGGTGTATTACAAATCCCGCGAGCTGATGACATTTATTGATGACATGCGCAAACGCGATCCAGACGGCATTATCGCCGTGTTTGGCGACCATTTGCCATTTTTGGGCGAAAATTTTGCTGGCTACGTGGATTCTGGCGTACTGGCAACGCAACGTGGTGAGTTTACACCGGCGATGTTCCGCTTATATGTCAGCACACCGATTATCATTATTGATGGCAAACGCGGCCCGCTTAAATTGGGTAGTTTGCCGTTGTATCAAGTGCCTAAGCTGTTGCTTGATCTGCTCAATTTTAATGAGCCCAGCATCATGGATTACACCGCCGCACCGCCAGATGTACGGGTGCGCCCGTTACCGGGTTTGCATTTTAATGTGCTGAAAGACAATAAAATTGAACTCTGCAAAGAACCGCCTTACGACAAGACTTGCCAGGAATCTTCACGCTGGCTGAATGATGTTAACGTAGTCAGTAATGATTTATTTATCGGTCGCCAGTTTTCGCGTCCCAGGCAGGTGACTGGAAACACGCAAGGGGCGCCTTTGCAACAGCCGGTTGTTGCACAGCAAGTAACGCCGAGTGTCAGTCAATGGGAACCTTTAAAATCATCTCTACCCCTTGCAAAAACCTCAGATGAGTTGAAATAATCTAATGATTTTAATAATGTAATTGTCAAATTATCCCCAATAGTTATTCTTACGGGTGAATTTTTCGGAGTGTAAAATGAATAAATATTGTGCCATCACCGTTTCCAGCCTGCTGATGCTGTTAGCCAACAGTGCAAGTGCAGGATCAGTCAGCTTGCCAATCCAGTTGGATTACAGCCTGATTAAAAAAGCATTGGTTAGCCAATTGTTTACCGGCCAGAATCATTCCGCGCAGCTTTGGAATGACAAACACGGTTGCAGTTTTTTAAACCTGGCAAATCCTAAAGTCAGTGGCGAAAAAGGCCAGGTTCGGCTATTGAATGACGTCCAGGCGCAATTTGGAACCCGCTTGGGCGGCGAATGTCTGACAGTGTTGAAATGGGATGGGGTATTGGAAACTTTTCAACAGCCTACCTTGAGTAGCGACCATTCTGTGTTGAGCTTGCCAGTCACCAAGGCCATTGCCTACGACCAAAAAGGCCATCAATTAACCATTGATAAACTCCAAGACCTGATTAAAAAAGTTGCGGCCCCTAAACTGGCTGACATTAAAGTGGATTTAAACAAATCGCGTGGCGATATTGAAAAGACTTTGACTTCGTTTTTGCCGAAGGAAAATGTACCCAACATCAAGACCATGGTCAATACCTTGGCATTCAGTAGCGCAGAAGCCAATGATACAGGTGTTGCAGTCAAGCTGGCTTTTGATGCACCGGCTAACGTCGCACCTAAAAAACCTGCTGCGGCATTTACCGAAGCCGAGATGAAACAATGGCAAGCCTCATGGAAGGAATGGGATGCTTTTTTGACCCGTGCCATTAAGCAGGCTTCGCATGATGCGCCGACACCGGAACTGCGCAAAACCTTGACGGGAATTTTGGCAGAATCGCGCACGGCTTTTCAGGCGGGCTTGAAAAATCACGACCCTAATAACGATCCGGTGCGGGTGTTTTTTACCCATACCTGGCAGCAGTTGGCACCGCAATTACGTACGCTGGCGAAAGAATTACCGGAAGCTCAGGGTTTGCGTTATGCAACATTTATCGCTGCCACTGATGTGATTTACGAACTGGACAAAATAGGCGCGCCGTTGGGTTTGGAGCTTTCTTCAAATGGCTTACGGCAACTCGCCCGACTCTTAATTGCCAGTAAACAACAAAAAGCCAAGCCGAACCCTTAAATGTTGGGGCGTTGTCTGGAGAATTGAAACCATGAATAAATTACTGTTTGTTTTATTTGCGATAACCGCTTCCCATACAAATGCCGGCGTTTTTAAATGCAAGTCAGCGGCCGGTGCCACGGAATACCAACCAACGCCCTGTTCTTCGCCAGCGGTACACCAGGATGTGGTCGATATCAAGCCGATGAGCGCGCAAGAGGAAGAGCAGGCGCGGTTTAAGTTGCAGGCATGGCATGACGAACAGGATGCTAATGAAAAAGCGAGAATTAAGGCTGAAAAAGAACATCAAGCCGAATTGAATAAGCAAACTGAATTGGATGCGCTAACGCGCACCGCTACTGCGGCAGAACAGCAGGCTTTGGCGGCACAACGGTTGGCCGGACAAATAGAACACCAAAATAGAATTAACAGCTACAACAGCCTATACGAACCGCGACATCACTATGGACAGCCAGGCCAAGCGGATGAAGGGGGATACCAAAATAGTTCGAATGGCGGCAATAGCGAAGATGATCCACATCGCCGTCGCCATGGTCACGAAGGCCGTCATCCGCGTCGCCATGATTCAGAAATGCAACATCAGCATGAATTAGGTGATTATGGCTTGCACAGGCCAGAGGGTAGCCTTGGCAAGGGTATCGGTGAGTATGGGCCCGTTAAATCAGGAACGGGTTCTTCGGCCAAATAACTAAGTAGCCGTCCAGAAGTCTTTTAACATTTTTATTCACCACAAAGAGCACGAAGGACACGAAGAAGAACAGTTAACTTCGTGTCCTTCGTGGTAAATAATGGGGACGACCCTGTTTATCTTGCTGCAACAGGGCTTGAGTGAGATGGAGATACCTTAGAGTTTTTGATTTTTGATCAACTCTTTCAAATACGCCAAAAAGTCATCCTTCAATTCGTTGTGTAACAGGCCATGTTCAACGGTTGCAATCAAAAAGCCTAATTTACTGCCGCAGTCATAACGCTTGCCTTCAAACTCATAAGCCAATACCTGTTCGTCGTTCATTAAATCGGCGATAGCATCGGTGAGCTGGATTTCACCACCGGCACCACGCTGGGTCTTTTTCAGCTTGTCAAAAATACCAGGGGTTAAAATGTAACGGCCCACGACGGCCAGATTAGACGGCGCGACATCGGGTTTAGGTTTTTCAACAATCATTTCTACGGGACCGAATTTACCGGTAAATTCGCCGGTTCTGACGATACCGTAACTGCCGGTATCGGCGGGGTTAATTCTTTCTACGCCCAATATGGACGTATGCCGCTTTTCATACAAGCTAACCATTTGCGCCATACAGCCGCGCGTGGAATCTTCAATCAGATCATCTGCCAACAATACGGCAAAAGGTTCGTCGCCAATAACAGGCCTGGCGCAATAGACAGCGTGACCAAGCCCTAAGGCTTCCGGTTGCCGGATGAACACACAAGAGACATGGGAGGGCAGGATATTGCGGATCAAGTTCAGCGTTTCAACCTTCCCTTTGGCTTCCAGCTCTTTTTCCAGCTCATAGGCTTTATCGAAATGATCAGGAATGGCGCCTTTGCTGCGTCCTGTAATAAAAACTATGGTATCAATACCGGCCGCTACCGCTTCTTCCACTGCGTATTGAATCAATGGCTTATCGACGATAGGCAGCATTTCCTTGGGACTGGCCTTGGTCGCCGGTAAAAAACGCGTGCCCAAACCGGCAACAGGAAAAACTGCTTTGGTAATTGTTCTAGTCATTGAAATGATTTCCTTATTAAGAATTTGTAAGATAAAAAATATATCGAAGAATTTAACTACACGCGGCCATATTGATCACCAAAACGGACAATATCGTCTTCCCCCAGATAACTGCCCGATTGGACTTCAACAATTTCCAGTGGAATAACACCAGGGTTTTCAAGGCAATGCACAACCCCCAATGGGATGAACGTGGATTCATTCTCGGTAATCAGCAGTTGTTCGCCACCTTTACTGACCAAGGCCGTACCTTTAACAACAACCCAGTGTTCAGCACGGTGATGGTGTTTTTGCAGCGATAATTTAGCCCCCGGCTTAACGACAATGCGCTTGGTCTGATGGCGGTCACCGTTATCAACCGAATCATAATGCCCCCAAGGGCGATAGACTTTACGATGCGTTTGGGCTTCACTGCGGCCCAGTTTTTTTAACTGGTCAACAATTTGCTTGACCTCCTGGACCTTATCTTTACTGGCCACCATAACCGCATCGCTGGTTTCTACCACCACCAAATCACTGATACCAATGACGGTAACCAGTTTGTTCTCCGAATAGATAAATGAATTGCTACTGTCAACGGCCAACACATCGCCGCTGATAGCATTGCCGGAAGCGTCCTTCGGGATGACATCCCATAACGCCGACCATGAACCGACATCATTCCAGCCTGCAGCCAGTGGGATTACCACAGCCTTGTCGGTTTTTTCCATTACTGCGTAATCGATGGAATCGGCTGGGCAGGATGAAAACAGGGTTTTATCAAGCCTCACAAAATCCAGATCGGTTTTGGCTGCTGCCAGTGCTTGCTTGCAAACAGACAGCATTTTTGGATTAAATTTTTCCAATTCCCGTAGAAAACTACCCGCCGTAAAGGCAAACATACCGCTGTTCCAGAAATAATCGCCACTTTGCACATAGCGGGTTGCGGTTTCCATATTCGGTTTTTCAACAAAAGCCGCTACATTAAAAGCATTTTCTTGCAGTAAATCACCACTCTTGATGTAGCCGTAGCCGGTTTGTGGCTCGGTGGGGATAATACCAAAAGTGACCAAAAAACCTTGCTCGGCCATTTTTCGGGCTTGCACCACCGCTTGATGGAACGCTTCCGTATCAGCAATGACATGATCGGCAGGCAGTACCAGTAGGACATCATTTTCTGATGTGGCAGTTAAGGCAGCCACGGCAACAGCGGGCGCGGTATTTTTACCGACGGGCTCAAGAATAATGGCGGCAGGGTGCGCTTCAATTTCCCGCAGCTGTTCGGCCATAATAAAACGGTGATCTTCATTACAGACGGCAATAGGCGCTTGCAACCCTGCAAGTCCATCCAATCGGGATAGTGTTTCCTGCACCATGGTATGCTTGGACACCAGAGGCAAAAATTGTTTGGGGTATTGTCCACGGGACAAGGGCCAAAGCCGTGTGCCTGAGCCACCTGATAAAATGACGGGAATCATAATGCTTTCCTTTCCTTATGTTAAGCGTTGTTGTGCGCCGGGTAATCGGCAGGGTTATGTTACGCGAGAAACCTTAATTATTGCTGAATCAACTTTAGCGTATTCTCCGGCAAGGGTTTAGTCGCTGTCCCTTCCAGATGTAATTTCGCATCTTCATGCACGGTAGCCATGAAAGTAATCAGCTGCATTTCATACTTCATTTTCTGTTCCATATCATTCGCTTCCCACATCTTATTGAGTAGGTATTTGGCATGATGATGTATGGTGAAAGCTACGGCTTCCGGCAAATGTGTGTAACTGCTTTGAATGGATTTTTTCAGCCGGTCCAGAGCATTCAGATATTGTTCATAATCTTTAATATCTTGGTTACACTTGGTTTTAAACATGGACAACTCAGCATCATGGCGGATTTTAAGCAAGCTAATTTCGTGCTCCAATTGCACACTTTGCTTTTTTAATTTTGCGGCTAGCGTTTGTTCGGCAAGTATTTGTGCATGTTTGAGTTTGGTCTGCTGTGCCTGATTTTGGTTTTGCCATTGCAGGTTTTCATCTTTGATTGAATGAAACAGACCGACGAGGGTAGACAGCCAGCTTTTAAGTAACATCATGCCTGTGTGATAGACGCTATTTGTTGCTGCAATTTTAACAGAGCGGCTATGTCCTGGTCATTTTTATAACGGATATGGTC
>SBAV01000203.1 GCA_005239965.1 Methylobacter tundripaludum | reverse complement strand
GTGCTGGCAATGCCGGCATGTGAACGCATACCGACACCAACGATAGAAACCTTAACAATACTACTATCGCCGGTTACTTTTTTGGCATTCAACTCGGCACAGGTTTTTTCCAGTGACGCTTTCGCACGGCCGTAATCATTACGATGCACGGTAAAGGTAAAATCGGTAGTGGCATCATCGGCAATATTTTGGATGATCATATCCACTTCGATGTTGGCATCAGCAATAGGACCGAGAATTTTAAACGCCACGCCGGGTAAATCCGGCACCCCGGAGATAGTTAATTTTGCCTCGTCTCGGTTAAAAGCAATGCCAGAAATTAAAGCGCTTTCCACAGATGATTCCTCGTAAGTAATGAGTGTGCCACACCCTTCTGTAAATGATGATAATACGCGTAATGCAACGTTATACTTGCCCGCAAACTCCACGGATCGTATTTGCAATACCTTGGAGCCCAAGCTGGCCATTTCCAGCATTTCCTCAAAAGTAATGCGATCTAATCGACGTGCTTTGGGTTCAACTCTGGGGTCGGTGGTATAAACGCCATCGACATCGGTATAAATATGACATTCATCGGCCTTGAGCGCCGCAGCCAAAGCAACAGCCGTGGTATCAGAACCGCCGCGCCCCAAGGTGGTGATATTATTATTCTCATCAACACCCTGAAAACCGGCCACCACCACTATTTTACCGGCATTAAGGTCAGCCATGATGTTATGGTTTTCTATATTGAGGATACGCGCCTTGGTATAGGAACTGTCGGTCAAAATCTTAACTTGGCCGCCGGTATAAGAACGCGCTTGGCAGCCCAGTTCCTCCAGAGCCATGCTTAAAAGCGCCATTGTTACTTGTTCACCGGTTGACACCAACGTATCCAGCTCTCGATCATTAGGTTGCGGCTGCATTTGTTTTGCCAACCCGATCAAGCGATTGGTTTCGCCGCTCATTGCCGAAACCACCACCACGATTTTGTCGCCCAAATCATGGGCTTTTTTAACTTTTTCGGCGACCATCTTGATACGCTCAACTGAACCTACCGACGTGCCGCCAAATTTATAGACATACAGTGCCATTGTTATCCTATTGTTTTTTTAGTTTTTCTAATTTTTAGTGCGTGATACTAAGTTTGTCCTGCAAAAATATCAGTGACGTTAATAGCTAAGTCAGGAAATAAATGCGGTGTGATCACATCCTCATCGGTAACCATTTGTTTGAATTGATACTGACCATTATCGTCCAAAACAAACTGGTGAATTGCGTGTTGCTCTGGATAAACCAGCCAATATTCCGTAACGCCGCTTTCTTGATATAACGCATATTTTGTTTTCATCTCCCGCTTGGAGTTACCTTTAGACAGGATTTCAATAATCCAGTCTGGCGCACCGTTGCAACCTTGCTGATCTAACAGTTCAGGTTTGCAGATAACACATATATCAGGTTGCACTACTGTGTGAATATCTTTACTGGCCAAAATCGATTTTTTACGGTCGTATAAGCGTACATCAAACGGTGCTAGAAAGGCTTCACATTTTTGACTTTCCAAATAGTTACCAATTTTCAAAAATAGTTTTCCCTCAAGCCGTTGATGATTGACGTTTGGCGCGGGCGACATCAACATGATTTTGCCTTTAATTAACTCAAGCGCATCATCAAACTGCCATGTCATGTAATCGGCGTAGCTGTAGGTTTGGTTTAAATCCAGTTGGTCGATGTGGGTAATTTTAGCCATAATCAGCTCTCAAGTTAGTCTTGCTGGTCTTGCCAAGTTTCAAACACTTCTGCCGCATTAACCACTAAATCAGGGAACAAATGCGGTGTGACACTGTCTTCATCGGTCGCAATTCGCTTGAGTTGATAACACCCTGTTTCATCTAAAACCAATTGTTGAATGACCTTATGTACAGGGTCAACTAACCAATATTCGCTCACCCCACTTTCCTGATACAGTTCATATTTGATTTTCATCTCCCGTTTGGAATTTCCAGGCGACAAAATTTCAATGATCCAGTCGGGAGCCCCATTACAACCTTGTTCATCCAATAATTCAGGTTTACAAATAATGCATAAATCCGGTTGTACTACCGTATGAATATCTTGATTGGCTAAAATCGATTTTTTGCGGTCATAAAGACGCACATCAAACGGGGCGGCATAAACACGGCATTTTTTTTGTTTAAAAAAATCACGTAACAAGCCACTCAAATTCATAGAAATATCTTGATGTCGCACATTTGGTGCAGGCGACATCAGCATAATCTTACCTTTAATTAACTCAACAGCCTCATCAAACCGCCATGTCATGTAATCGGCATAGCTGTAGGTTTGGTTTAAATCCAGTTGCGATAGGTGGGTAATTTTTGGCACGGCTTAACCTCTTTTTAAACCTTAATATATCGGTTAGTTGGCGATTTTCTTAACGGAATTACAGCATTTTCATTTTAAATCAGTTACTAAGTTATATTGAACTTGCACCTGGACAATTTGCCCAATTATCTATTGGTCAACAAATATTTGGAGGC
>SBAV01000284.1 GCA_005239965.1 Methylobacter tundripaludum | reverse complement strand
ATGGCTACTCGTACCATGATAATTGGTTACAAAATCTGTTGATTTCCGCCTCGCTCAGGGAATTTCGACCGACCCCATAATCCGGTACAATCAGAATAATTATTTTGGTTAGTGGGGTGCGGAATGTCGGGTGATGGTAATGGACGTGTGGGACGCGCTTTGGTGATGGCGCAGTGCCTGAATGCCCGATTAATGCCGCCTGTATTTGATGCTGAAAACAGAGCAATGTATTACGCTGCAATGCAACATGCGATGAAACATGGCCGCTATGCGCCATTAATCCGGCTTTTTTATGAGGCAGCCAAACGGCATTAAATACCTGGATTGTTCGCGATGCCTTTGAAATTATTTAAAATCCAACACCCAAATACCATTATGCAATAAATGATTGGTTTTCCATTTTCTTAAGGAATCCTGGTCCAACTTAAAAATATCCGGGCAATGTTGTTGGTTTAGCGGATCACGCTCTTCGTAGGCCAACCAGTTTTCCCATGCCCCAATAATATCAGGCTGAAAGCGTTGGTCATCCGCAAAACCAATGGCGTACAGCTTCTCTTCTTGTTCCCTGCCCTTGACACGAAAACAGCCTAAACGCCGGGTTGGATAGCCTAATGACTTGGCAGCGCCTAAAAAATCAGCGGTTATGATAATCTCGGTATTAAAATAACGGGTCAGGCTTTCCACCCTCGAAGTTAGGTTCACCGGATCACCCAGTATGCCAAACTTTCTTACGCCGCGTTTGGGGCCTAAATCCCCCATGACGACAAAACCTGAGGACAAGCCAATACCTGCATTAATGACACGGCTGATGTGGTGTAAAACCTTGTCATCAAATTTATTTTGGTAGCGCATTGGCAAATCAGCAAAAAAGCGCTTTTGCAATGCGGATAATTCTAATGCCCCCTGCAAGGCATTCTGGCAGGCTTGAGTTTTGTTGCTGTTTTTAAAAGGCCAATAATAACAAACCATATCGGCAACGTAAGTTTCCAACCAACCGTCATAATTATTTTGAAGGATATAGGATGTCTCGTTTAGATAATCATTCATCAATTCAATAAGATGTGTTGGCTCCCTGAGTATGTCGGTTACAGTGGTATAACCGGTTAGGTCACTCATGAGGACGACGGCTTGGTGGCTTTGATTATGGAAGCTTTCGTTTTCCTTTAAAGACAGCAACAGTGTATGGACTTGCCGGGGCATGTACTGCACCATCAGATTGCCTTCCTTAAAGCCAATCAACAAATGCAGGGCAATACCTTCCAGGCCACCCACAGTGAACGTCAGCAGTGTTGCGCTAACTGGCCAGAGCTGCGTAATTGGCGATAAAAAACACAGCGCAGCCATAGCCAGGAACAGCAAAATGCCTATTACCCAAAGCCCATATTGGTGTCTCAGGTAAACACTGATATAAACGCCTAAACAGGCGACTATCCATAATACCGCCAATTTAAACAGCGAATGGGGTTCGCGCGGATGATCGTCCATAAGCAACGTTTCAACCGCATCGGCCAAATATTGGGCACCTGGCGTCAGCAAATGTGGACTTAGAAACGCAGCGGTAAACGGCGTTATATGGACATCAGTTGCTTCATTCGGAACAGTCAACTGTAAAATTACGACACGGTTTTTGAGGAGCGCGGCGGTATCTAAAGCTTCTTTATCGTCACAGGAAGCCAGTTTACTGACAGGAATAATGGGCTGTTTAAGGGAAAATTGCGTGGTATATACCGGACGGCTGAACCGGACGCGCCTGCAAGGCAGGTTTTGCTCACAAACGTCCCGAATGCCATGGGACAAGCTATCGGCAACGTGATCGGGGTCAATAAATTTCGCCAGGGTAATGGCGGCGTGTTGTCCGCTTAAATCCATCCAACGGGCGATGGCGGAATTATTTCTGATTAACCTGTCGGAAGCCACCAGGCCGGTTTTAGGAATAAAGGCTTCGGCATCCGAATCGTATAACAGGAAGTCTGGAAAATCCGCCTGCCCTGGAAGATAAGGCGCAACCCTGAAAAAAGGGAATACGTCACCGGACATTTTTAAGGGGGCATTGCCCACCAGACTATTACGAAGCTGGCATTGCTTGCCGACCGTCAAACAGCTCGGTTCTGACCAACGAATCGCCCCGTTCTGCTCAATACACTGTGCGTATGGCATAACACCCTCAATATCCTTAGGGAGGTTGGCATCCAGAAACAAGCCTTTTGCCCCCGCAGCAAGCAATTTTTCAGATGCCCTTGCAAACAAGGGCAAGGCCTGGAGTCGGCCCACTTGTACTGGAATGGCAGCATCCAACACCACGATGGCTGTATGTTGCCATTCTGTCCGTGCCTGAAAAACCACGGCAGCATCATGAATCCAATAATCAATCTGGTTTCCAACCCATTGATCAACCCCAGCGCCGACCATAAACGCCAGCAATACCATTGGCAACAGGCGTTTTTTGACAATCCAGGGTAAAAATTGCATTCAGGAATTAAAACGACACCGTCACACGTGTATCATGGGTTACAGCCGGGAAATCAATGTGTTCGAGCGCGTCAAGTGCGCAGGCGGCAAACGGCTTATCAACAACCGATTCGACTACCGACGCATTGGATGCTGTCCCAGATACTCCTATTGTCCATGTCAAGGTTATAGGCTGATTTGTGTTAAGGAGTTTTCGGCATAAGTTAATACCAGGGGCAACAAAATTAGCCAAGGTACGTTGTTCATATGAGGATTGTGCTTTCAAATGCTTGTCAAAACCGCGCACGGTAACTGAAGTTTTAGACTGAACAGCCCTAAAGCCAGGAGAAGGCTTTGGGGTAATCGCACACAACAGGGCTTCATGCTGATTTTGGGGTTGTTTACACACCAGACGATTAGCCAACCAAGTTTTGCAATCTTGCAAGTTTAAGGATGCAAGCCAAGGAAAATCAGCACTGACGATTTTTAATTTCTGTGCCGATGATGATTTATTGAGACAAACAATTTGAAAACCTTCAGCATTCTGGCGTTTTTCCACCGACTCCAGCCAGACGCGTGTACCAGCTTGCAGTTCAATAACAGATTCTAAAGATAAGCCTGTTCCAACTGGGCATTTGTTATTGGTTATTGTTGCCCCTAAAGTGCGATGCGTTTGTATTCGTAAAACACTGCATTCACCGGCTAAACTCCGAGTGCTTAACAAAATCAGCAGCAAAGAGAAAACTTTAAAAAAACAGCATCTCAGCTTAATTGATTTTTTAATATCAAAAAACATATGCATTACTCAGTCAAAGTCATCAAAGTAGTGAGCAGATTATTACAGAGAAACAAATTTTGTATAGGTGTATTTGTTCAACTTTTTCTATTTTAATAAAACCAAAGCAAGGTAACTCGCAATAAATAATATACGCAATAAGCCAACACTATAGGATGTGCTGACGACAGGAAGCGCATCTTTTGCGGGATCGATGCGCTTCACTTTGTTCAGCACATCCTATTTTCCGTAGTTTATTTTTTGCGTTCTGCCCAAGGTAAACTGACATATTAATTAAGAGCCAAAATGGCGAGCTATCGCTTTATTCATACAGTTATTTTTATATGACAGAATACCCTGTTTTATGTTCGTGTATAATTCTTTTTTAAACAGCAATATTCTTTAAGCCCCCTTTATGTATAAGTACAATGGACTCTTGATTCATCAGTCCCACGATGATGACGGTATTTTGGAGGTGATTGAACGCGGAGGTATCCGGTCGTTACATTTCGGTTCGCCGTCCCGGCAAAGCAGTATGAAAATCGCCGAGCCTTATCAGCTTGAACTGGATTATGCACGGGCAATGGCCAGCTGGCTGCTGTTCAAGGACACTCTGGAAGATGACGCTTTGATCGTCGGGCTGGGCGGGGGATCGTTAGCAAAGCATTTACTGTATCATTTCCCTGATTGTCATCTGGACGCGATAGAATACCGGCAAAGTGTGGTTAAAGTTGCGCGTAGCCACTTTGGTTTACCTTTGGATAGGCGCTTAAAAATTATTATCGGTGATGGCGCTCAGCACATACAGCAGCGGATTGAAACACATGCACAGCATTACAGCCTGATATTTATTGATGCCTTTGATCATGAAGGCATGGCACCCTCCATTTGCAATGAAGCATTTTTTAATGGTTGTAAACAACTTTTGAAACCCGATGGTTTATTGCTGGTCAACCTGTGGGGCGGAATGAACAACACCTCATTTCAGCAATGCGCTATGTGGCTTAGCCGCATGTTTGACTGGCATACGCTATTTTTGCCAATTCGTGGCAAAGGCAACATCATCGCTCTAGGCTTTAATAATGCGGAAACTTTTT
>SBAV01000540.1 GCA_005239965.1 Methylobacter tundripaludum | reverse complement strand
CTACCGAAGGCACTGGCCATTTTTATACCACAACCAAGAATAAAAAAACCATGCCTGAGAAAATGGAGATCAAAAAATTTGATCCTGTTGTTCGCAAACATGTTATGTATAAAGAAGCAAAAATCAAATAATTATTCCCAGGATCGAGCGTGGCATTAAGCGGGGCTCGATCTCTAACGTTGTCAACACAGCTTGACAGTCAAGTGATACATGATTCCGTAGTTTTGGCGCTAAATCGCTACTTAAAGTAGCGAGAGATTGTCATTTGCTAACTGGGGTTATTCCAGCCACTTGATGATATGATCTTGCAGACGATCAACATCGGACTCTTTCATTGCATAGCTGCGTATTGATATGCCTGCGCTATGCGTACTGGCAGGTTTTCCTGATACCAACGGGTGCCATTCCGGCAGTTCTTCATTATCGGCAAGCAGCCGATAGGCGCAGGTTGACGGTAGCCAGTTAAACTTAGCAAAATCGTGTTGTTTTAAGTCCAGGCAGGTGGGTACCCGCCGGGTGCGGTCGCTGTAGCGCGTGCAGCGACAGTTTTTTAGGTCAATCAGATCGCATACGACACTGGTAAAGTGTATTTCACCGGTTTTTTCGTCTTCTAATTTGTGTAAACAACATTTGCCGCAGTTGTCACATAACGATTCCCATTCTTCGGTTGTCATTTCGTTTAATTTTTTGGTATTCCAAAATTCCATAATTTATAAGTCCTGTTTACAAGACGTTGGCGTAGTCTTGCTCAAGTTGGCGAAAATTCATCGATGTCATAAAGCGGCTAAAACTTAACCAGGCGGAAAGTCCCATCAAGTCGGTGAATTGCGGCGGTAAAAAACGGGGGGCTATGACGGTGCCTTCTTCAACCAGATCGACCAATACCTTCATGTCTTCAAGCATGGTTTTACCGCAAAACAGCAAGGGAATACGATCCGGTTTGCCTTTGCTAACTGCCAAGCGCATAAAATTGTAGGTTAATACAAAACCTTTGATGTAGGTTAAATCCTTGGTAAATGGCGGACCTTCCGGTGTGCTGCCTCTGAACACACGACTGCTCAGCGTGTAGTTTTCTTCATCGCCCATGTCTCTTTCCCGAAAGAACTGGAATATATCCATAAAATTTGCACCTTCTTCAACCAGGGTAATGGCGCGTACCCTATTAATGAGTTGCATCAGGCGATTGGGGGTAGAGCTGAACGTCAGAATTTCCATTAATACCGCTAAACCTTCTTGGGTTACCGTTGCAGAAGGTGGGCCTTTACCTAAAAAAGTGCAATAGGGTTGGGCCAGACCATTTAGCGTGGTGCCTAGATGGACCCAAATTTCGTGGACTTCAAGTACCCGCAAATCGCGCATATTGAATAAAGCATCCGCCCGGAGTTTGATGTAATCAGTGCCGGCCGCCGCATCGGCCAGAATGCCGTCACTGAGCATTGCCCGCAACCCATCACCCGGGAACAGCGCTTGTATTTTTTCATTCAGAATAGCCACCGCATCTTGGGCTGTGATGGTTTTGGCTTCTTCGGCAAGAAAATCCAGTTTGAGCAGTTGCAGCAAGGTCGCTTCCATCATGCTGCCCAAATCGGCAATGGTAGGGTCGCCAACATGGAACACATCTTGTGATGAGCCATATAACTCCTGGGAAATATTGGAAAAAACCGGTGTGCCTCTGCCGGTGAGCATATCAACAACGTCCTGGTATTCACGACAAATCCGCCGCATGATGACGCTCAGCGGATTGAGTTGTCCTAGCTTACGTACGAGATCGCGCTCAATTTGATAAAACTCGTGTTTTTTTTCAGTGGGATCGAAACCCAAGGGGCGTTTTGTGTAGTACTCCGCATCAACTGGCGGAAGATTTTTGCACTGGCCATCAAAAAATGCCTGCTTAATGCCGTCATCCCATTTGATGGCATCCAGGATGCGGATAGGCTGCTGGGCTTTTACAATGCGGTCAGACAGGGTTTTGACTTCAATTAAATAACCGGACGGTGATTTAGCAATTTTGTTGGTCATGGCACATGGTTTAGCGGGATTATGGCGTTAGTGTTATCCGCTATGGTAACAGAAACCGTGTGGTTTAAAGGGGTGCCGTCATGCACTGAGCAGTGGCTATTTAGAAAATTGATAGAAATATCTTGTGCTTAAGTTTAGCTTAAGATTAAACACCGACAATTTGGCCAGGAATTGGAATCAGTTATTATTAAAAGGAAAGGGGCCCCAGTGCTCAAGGTCGGTCTGACAGCGTAGTCTGAAAGATGCCACGCCGTCTCCTGGAATGCAATATATACCATCAAGAAGTCGTATACCATGAATCAGTCACACTTAAAAAACCTCACTCACGCCAATGATATTGTATCGTCAAAACGCCAATTTTTGAAAACTCTGGCATGTGGGTCTCTTTTAACAATTGGAGGGTTGCCTGGAGTTGCCAAAGCCTCTGCGTGGAGTTTCCCATCCAGCAGAGCTGTTGCACTAGAAAATGTGCATACTGGCGATAAGCTCAAATTGACTTATTTTGAAAATGGCCGTTATGTGAGAGAAGCCCTGCACGAAATCAGTTACGCTTTGCGGGATTATCATACTGATGATGTCTACCCCATTGATCCGTCATTAATTGACCAACTGTATGACTTAAAAAACACCTTGGGCATCAGTAAGCCTTTTCACATTGTTTCCGGTTACCGTTCGCCTTCGACCAATGCCAATTTGCGCCGTACTCATCGCGGTGTGGCTCGGCATAGCCTGCACATGGAGGGCAGGGCTATTGATATCAAGATTGAAGGGCTTCGTACTAAAACCATACGCGACGCCGCTCTCAGTTTACGTAGCGGCGGTGTCGGTTATTATCCTTATGCGCACTTTGTGCATCTGGATACCGGACAGATTAGAACCTGGCGTAAGTAGGTTGTCATGGTGAATGACTGTCGGTGCTGCCGGCAGTCATTCTGAGGGATTGTGTTATTGCATTAATTCTGTCGGCCTGGGATCAATGGCATCTGGAGAAACCGGAGCAGAGAGTTGAACTTCTATCTTCTTTGGCGGAATGAAAATCGCTTGATCTGACAAATCTTCCGGTTTTGTTAAGGCTGCCAGTAACGGCGGATCGTGGTCGTAGATGTCTGGGTAAAATATCAAATCGTCATTTTCATCAGAAAATGAGGTGCTGTAGAAAAGCACTACGGGTATGGGTTTTTCCAGTGCCACTTCCCGCATCGTGGTATTTTTCATGGCTTTTCTAATCGACTCCTTGTCCCATCCTTTTTGATTCTTAAAAACAAACTCAGCTAGTCTTTCAGGATTTTCAACACGCACGCAGCCGTGACTAAAATCTCTTCTTGTCTTTTTAAACAATGCCTTAGATGGTGTGTCGTGCAAATACACATCAGCTTTATTGGGAAAAATAAACTTTATTTTCCCTAGTGCGTTGCCTTTTCCAGGACGCTGCCGAACTCTAAAAATACCGCGTTTTAGCTTGTCTATCGACACCGCATTTAATGGTACTGGCTTGGCTGGATTTCCATAATTGGCAACGACCTCCATGTTTTGTTTCGCTAGAAAATTTTTACCACCAACCAGCTTAGGTAAAATTTCTTCTTTTAATATGGTTGAGGGTACGTTCCAATAGGGCGAGAAATTGATAAACCGCATATCGGCCATCAGGACTGGCGTTTGATTTTTGGGTGACTTACCAACAACCACGTTGATATTCAATACATTGGGATGTTCTGCTTCGATGTCATCAAATGCCCATAGCTGGAAAGCGGGAATGTTGACTATAACCGCTTGTCCTGGGCCAAATTCTGGTAGCCAGCGCAAGCGTTCCATGGCCAGTTTAATTTGCGTAATCCTTTGCTCCAGCGGTACGTTAATGGCGTTAGCGGTATTTTTGTCCAGAGTGCCGGTGGTTGTTAAACCATGGCGTAGTTGAAATTTTTTAACCCCTTCGGCAATTTTATCGGTATAACGTAAAGGGGCATTAGTGGCATTAGCGGTTTCAGTGGTTTTTTCTTCAGCCAAGTCACCTACGGCGATCAGGAAACGTTGTAGTTCAGGAAGCTGCGGATATTCACTGCCAGGCCGCAGGCTTTTTTTAATAAACAGATGGATGGGCGGGGTGGTTTTAGCCAGCTCGGTGTAAGTCGCAAGCGCTTGTTTTAATTTCGTATATTGCTGTAACTTAGGCTCAACTTGCGAAGGTAATTGTGCAATTGTGCCTGATGCCACGCTATTTTTGATCAGCGCGGGTAGATCCAGTAATTTTTTTTGCCGTGGTTTTAAATTAAAGTTGAGTGCCTTAGGGTCCACTGTGCCATAGTGTAAATCGTGGGCAAAGCGTAGTATTGAAACAGTTAGAGCCGTATCATGCAAAGCAAGTTGCAGGTACGCATCGCTATTTAATTTCAAGGCAGCGGGTAATTTTTGTTGCAGCACATCAGCATCGTAATTCGCCGGATTTAGGCCATGACTGGCGGCATTAGCCAATAAGCCAAGAGCGTCATGAATATTTTTTTCTGAATTGGCATTGCCTAGCCACAACAATTGGTTGCCTGATAGCTTGTAAAGTGCAGCAAGGTCTTCGACGCGATTTGGAAAACTTGAGCGCATCAAATAAGGATTTTGCTCTGCCGCGATTATGGTGTTGATTTCTTTGGCGACACCGGTTTCAGGATATGGCTGTTCTTCGGCCTGTAGGAAGCCCGTCAGCAAGCTTAATAGAAAAAATATCAGCAATTGCTGGGTACAATGTCTTATAGTGATTTTCACGTTGTTCCTCGTGCGCTGATAGAAATAATTCTGTGAGGTTAAGTATTTATCAATTTTAATATTATACCCTGAGTACTCGTGTTTGCTATTCACCCATTTTATAGGGTGGGATAGCCCAAAAACTGAAAAAGCGATTGTTTGGATTACGCGATGTTCGACTTTCAAATGTCAACTAACGCTTCAAAATGCAAAAGGGGATTACCCAATAGTTTATTCAAAAAGACACCTACAGTATGGGCAAGT
>SBAV01000468.1 GCA_005239965.1 Methylobacter tundripaludum | reverse complement strand
TGCAGATCAAAAAGTCTGTGTATAAATCTAATTTTTCTTTTTCCATTGGGAAATAATACACATTTTTTAGTGGCGGGTGCGTAACATCAGTTACTAATAGGACATGATCGCGCAGCCAGTCCATTTGTTTTCGGTCAAACCAATCCGGATCCATAACGGCACCTGCCAGAAAAGCACCGACCATGAAATGCAAGCCAGCCCAGTCCGCACCAAACGCACACAATGTCAGCCAGATCAATCCCACATACCAGCGATCCCGCGCCGAAATCTTGACCATAAACTTATAAAAGCCATAACTGCATAGGGAGAAAACCACGAGGAATATTGCTTGCTTGCCGATACGTTCCCAGTCCATCAGGATAAAGGCCAAGACCCCCCAAATGGCAATGTCGTCCATGCTGCCATAACGTAATATACGTTGCCCGATCGGTTGGCGTAATATCTCCAATTTTTCCATTAGCAAGATTAGGATAGGTAATGCTGTAACGGCACATGCCATGCCAACACCAAAGACAAATTGCCATGCCATAGCTTTAGGCCCCATCCAGCCCTCATACATCAACATCAACATCACCGCCCCCACAATACTGGACAATAACAACGGTGTTGCTAAGGCAAATCCGGCAGTAATGGCACTTTCCCTGCGGTATTTCCATGCATTTTTCAAATCCAGTTCAATGCCTGCGATCCATACAAACAGGATTACTGCCCACCAAGCGATACCATTTAGAGATTGGATGACGGCTTGGTTAAAAATAAAGCTATAGTACTCTGGAAACGTGTGCCCCAAAACACCTGGCCCCAATAGGATGCCGGTAATAATTTGTACAACCACAAGGGGGGCATAATAGTCTGTATTGCCCACCCGCCATATCAGGTATGGCACGGTAAAGATAATCCCGATAGCTATCAGGAATATCTCCGTAGTACTAAATGGCATGTTTTGCTATCCTTTTTTATTATTTGTGGTTTGTTGATATGCAGCATCGACGAAGGCTTCTTTATGGATGGCTGGTAAGCGTACAGAAATACATGAAAGTAGGGGGTGCTGCCCAGGTAATGCAGGTAAATCCAGTAACCTGAGGGAGGTCATTTGTGTCTCCATGGATGGATGACTCGGCAATTATGTTCAGGGAATGGTTTGTAGTTGTTTTTCGGCGCCGCTCAGTATAGCGGTATTTATGCGCTTAGGCCGTTGTATTAACATTTATTAACATTCTGTGTCGACATTGAGCGTGTTGGACAAACAACGGCCAAAGGCTTTAAGCCGCTCGCTGATCATGCCGGTTGAGTCCATGGGGATAGCCCAGTCTCTTGAACACCTCGTTAATACTGGAAAGGGATGCCTTGCATTCAAGGTAACAAGACAATGATGGAATCCAGGCCTAACCGGTCAAGGACTGTTTCCAGCTGTTGGGCACTGAACAATTTGTGCAGGCACACCAGCGATGCACTGATCATTTGATAAAGAAATGCCCTGGACAGCTGGTACTGCTGGGCTATTGCTGTTCTTGTCCCATAAACACCCTGGAGCGCTAAGGCCTGTATAACAATGTTTATGCGGGTTTGGGTATCAAGGCCTGGGCATCGGATGAAGTTAATGGTGTTCTTTTTATGTGTGATTTTTGTAAACACATATCACATCACCTGAGAATTATTTGTCAAACTGTTAACTGGAAAACAAAGGGAGCCTGAAATTAGCCTAGCAAATGTTTAATAGCATCCCTTTCTTGTTTTAGCTCCGTTTCCGTCAGCTGCATTTTTTGGCGGCTAAATTCACTGATAGCAAGCCCTTGCACAATGCTGATCTTGCCATCGGTTATGGTGACGGGATAGGAATAGATCAAACCAGGTTCAACGCCGTAACTACCGTCGGAACAAATTCCCATACTCACCCATTGGTCGTCTTTAGTGCCAAGCGCCCAGGTTCTCATGTGATCCACGGCAGCATTGGCTGCTGATGCGGCGCTGGATTGGCCACGCGCTTTAATGACAGTAGCGCCGCGTTCTTGTACGGTAGGAATGAACGTGCGCTCAAACCAGTCATGGCCCACCAATGACAAGGCAGCCTGGCCTTTGACTTTGGCATGATGAATGTCAGGGTATTGGGTGGTTGAGTGGTTGCCCCAAATGATGACATTTTTAACCTCTGTTGATAGCACACCGCATTTCTCGGCCAGTTGGTTCAAGGCGCGGTTATGATCCAGCATGGTCATTGAGGTGAAATTTTCCGGTTTTAAATCGGGGGCATTGTTAAGGGCAATCAAGGCATTGGTATTGGCAGGGTTGCCAACCACCAGAACTTTAACATCCCGCTTGGCAACTTCATTCAGCGCTTGCCCCTGCACTGAGAAAATTTCTGCATTAACTTGCAATAAATCTTTGCGCTCCATGCCGGCACTTCTGGGTCTTGCCCCCACCAAAAACGCATAATCGACATCTTTAAATGCGACTTTAGGGTCGTCAGTGATTTCAATGCCATGCAAGACCGGACTGGCACAGTCATTCAATTCCATCACCACACCTTGCAAGGCTGGCATGGCCGGTGTGATTTCAAGCAAATGCAAGACAATCGGTTGCTCAGGGCCTAAAAAAGCACCGGCAGCCAAACGAAAAAGTAACGAATAACTGATTTGTCCTGCTGCACCGGTAACCGCTATATGAACGGGATTTTTCATCTGCTTGCCTTCTGTAATGATGATTTTTGTGCTTTAAATATAGATGGGATTTGATCGGGTAGATCGGTATGGATTTATTGAATGCCTAGTCAATCATAACGAAAATATTCTGCCCCGCGCAAATCTATCTGACGTTGTACAGTATTTGTTTGCATCTCGGTTATAATTGCCGCATAACTTACATTTTGAGAATTATACGCTCATTCCTACGCGACAAATTAATGAAAAAACTGCTACTCCAATTCGACACCGATACCCACCCTGCAACTTTTGATACTATTGTAGCTTATGATGGCGGTGCCGATCATGTTATGAGCTACGGTAATTTAACGCCCGGCAACATTACCGCATTGGTTGATGGCGCCATTTTTACCCGTGCGCCCAAAGACAAGAAGAATACCGCTATTTTTGTGGGTGGCAGTGATATGGCGGCTGGCCAGTTATTGTTAAAAGCCGTCCAAAGGCAGTTTTTTTCCAATTTCCAAGTATCCGTCATGCTGGATTGTAATGGCTGCAATACCACAGCAGCGGCAGCGGTAGCCAAACTTTCGAAGAGCGGATCATTAGTTGGCAAGAAAGCAGTAGTGTTGGCGGGGACAGGGCCGGTAGGTCAACGTGCTGCGGTGATGTTGGCCAAAGAAGGCGCGCAGGTTTCCATAACAGGCCGTACCTTGGCACGTGCAGAACAAGCCTGTAATGCGATGGCAGAACGTTTTGGGGTGGCCTTACAGCCAATCGAAGCTTTTGATAATGCCGCCCGGGCAGAAAGTATCGAAGGTGCCCATATCGTGTTGGCAACAGGCGCTGCCGGTGTGGAATTGCTGAGCGTTGAGCAATGGCGGCACAACAGTACCCTGGAATTAATCGCCGATGCCAATACCACGCCGCCATTGGGTATTGGTGGCGTTGATATGATGGACAAAGGTGTTGATCGCCACGGTAAAATCGTTTGGGGCGCATTGGGTTTTGGTGCATTAAAATTAGCCGTGCATCGTGCCTGCATCGCCAAGTTATTTGAAGACAACAAACAGGTATTTGATGCCGAAGCTATTTTTGCATTAGCCAAAGAGATGGCGTAATTTTCCAGACCACATGACATTAATTCGGGCTAAACACTATGAAATTCATGATAACTATTGATAGAGACGAGGATGGTGTATGGATAACGGAATGCCCATCTATTCCTGGCTGCATCAGTCAGGGGGATACTAAGGAAGAAGCTACCGCTAATATAATAGAAGCCATCGGGCTATGTTTGGAAGTGAGGGCGGAACGCGGCATGGCTTTAACCATAGAAACTTTGCAAGTTGAAGTGGCGGCATAATGCCTAAACTACCCCAATTCAGTGGTAGAGAAGCCGTCAAAATATTTCAACAATTCGGCTGGGTAATCATTCGTCAACGTGGTAGCCACATTATTTTGGTTAAAGAAAACCACAATGCGACCCTGTCTGTGCCCGACCATAAAGAAATTGCCCAAGGAACATTACGCGGGTTGATTCGTATCGCAGGCCTAACGGCTGAGGAATTTCTTGAAGTTTCCAAAAATATTTAGAACGTTTGGTTTTTTTGTAATGCAAATAAATTCCGGTAAAGTGTCTTTGACAAATCACTTAAGTAGTCGTCTATGACGAATCCAGCCATAAATACACTCCGGCGACATGCTTTTGATTGCTTTCAATCAGGCGTAGAAGCTGCCGATCCTTATCTGGCGGTACAACGTCATTTGTTGATTGATGGCAATCAGTTGGGTTTGATGTTGGCCGATGGCCATCATCATTTCGGCGACTGGGCAAAAGTTCATGTGATTGCCTTTGGCAAGGCGGCTTGCGCTATGGCAAAAGCTGCGAAGGAATGTATCCCTACGCACTTGCTTGACCGTTGTATCGCGGTTACCAACGATGAAAATGTCGTGGCTTTGGATGGTGTGGATGTGTTGGCTGCATCTCACCCGCTACCGGATGAACGAGGTTTTAATGCTGCCAGGGTGTGCGCCAGCATAGCCGCTGCTGCTCAAAAAGATGAGCTGGTGTTGGTGCTAATCAGTGGCGGCGGTTCTGCAATGTTGCCTTATCCGGTTGAAGCTGTGTCTTTGCAAGAGAAGATTGCTACTACCGACTTGTTATTGGCCAGCGGTGCCACCATCAATCAAATGAATTGCGTGCGTAAGCACCTGTCACAGTTTAAAGGCGGTGGCTTGACGAAACTGGCTTATCCCGCTGATGTCCATGCGCTGATCTTATCGGATGTGTTGGGGGATGATGTTAGCGCAATAGCGAGTGGGCCAACTGTCCCAGATGAAACCACCTACACTGATGCGATTGAAACGCTTGAAGCTAAAAACATATGGGATAAGATTCCGGCTAGTGTCCGGCAACATCTGGAATACGGGCGAGGCGGCAAAATTGCAGAAACACCAAAGCCCGGTGACAGCGTATTTGCAAATACCTCTTATGCTTTAATCGGAAGCAACACCATTAGCGTCAATGCCGTAATGCAAACAGCACGAGAGCAGGACTATCAAATAATATTATACAGCGATAATTTGTGCGGTGAGGCGATGGATGAGGCTGAAAAACTGGCGCTTTTCGCAAAAGACCCTATCAGTGCAGGGAACAGGCAACCGGTAGCCATCGTTGCAGGTGGAGAAACCACGGTAACAATTAAAGGTAATGGCCGAGGTGGCCGCAACCAAGAAATGGCGCTCGCCTTTGCCATCAGTGCTAAGAAGCAGGGGTTACATGGCGACTGGGTATTTTTGAGCGGCGGGACTGATGGCCGTGATGGCCCAACAGATGCGGCAGGCGGGATAGTGGATTCCTGTACAATGCAACGCATGTTAGCTGCAGGCATCAATCCAGACGAGTTGCTTTCTAACAACGATTCCTATACTGCACTAAAAAGTTCACAAGATTTACTTATGATTGGCGCTACAGGCACGAATGTGGCTGATTTGCAGATACTGCTGATTCAGCCATAACCCAAATAACACAGAATTCATTTCAGGAGAAACTTATGTTTGACAAATCAATGACCATCGCCGAATTCGATGATGAACTGTTCCAGGCCATGGAAGAAGAGCGCCAACGCCAGGAAGATCATATCGAACTGATTGCTTCGGAAAATTACGCCAGTCCCAGGGTTTTGGAAGCGCAAGGTTCACAGTTGACCAACAAATATGCCGAAGGTTATCCCGGCAAGCGCTATTACGGTGGCTGCGAATGTGTTGATAAGGCAGAGCAACTGGCCATTGACCGTGCCAAGGCCCTGTTTGGCGCTGATTATGCCAACGTGCAACCGCATTCAGGATCGCAAGCCAATATGGCGGTGTTTATGGCCTTGGTGCAACCGGGTGATACCATTTTAGGCTTAAGCCTGGCTAACGGTGGCCATTTAACGCACGGCGCGAAACCTAATTTTTCCGGCAAAATCTACAATGCGATTCAATACGGTTTAAATCCAGATACCGGTGAAATCGATTATGAACAGGTTGAAGCGTTGGCTTTGGAACATAAACCCAAAGTGATTGTAGCGGGTTTTTCGGCGTATTCACGGGTGTGGGATTGGCAACGTTTCCGGGACATCGCCGATAAGGTCGGTGCGTATTTTTTTGTTGATATGGCGCATGTGGCCGGTTTGATTGCGGCGGGTGTGTATCCTAATCCTGTGCCGATTGCTGACGTGGTTACCAGTACTACCCATAAATCACTGCGTGGGCCGCGTGGTGGGCTTATTCTGTGCAAAAGCAACCCCGAATTGGAAAAGAAATTCGATTCCAATATTTTCCCAGGTATACAGGGAGGGCCTTTAATGCATGTGATTGCTGCTAAAGCCGTCGCTTTCAAGGAAGCCATGCAGCCTGAGTTTAAGACGTATCAACAACAAGTTATCAAAAATGCCCAGGCTATGGCGGATGTCTTTGTTAAACGCGGGTTTGATGTGGTTTCTGGCGGCACGGACAATCACTTGATGCTGGTGTCGTTGATTCCTAAAGGCATTACCGGCAAAGCAGCGGATGCCGCATTAAACAGGGCGCATATTACGGTTAACAAAAATGCCGTGCCGAATGATCCGCAATCGCCTTTTGTTGCCAGCGGTATTCGCGTCGGTACGCCAGCGCCCACTACGCGCGGTTTTAAGGAAGCCGAGATGATTGATATTGCCAACTGGATGTGTGATGTGATGGAAAACATGGAAGATGAAAGTGTGATTGCGGCAGTGCGTGAGAAGGTGAATGCGCTTTGTAAGCGGTTTCCAGTGTATGGTTGATTGACTTAAACTTGATTTAACGCCAATCGAAACGCACAACCAATGATTAACCTATTGTTTTGGAATATCAATAGGAAAAATCTTACAGATGAAATTAAAGCCTTATGCGATTGTTATGATGTCGATGTCCTCGTCTTAGCTGAGAATAAACTGCGAGATGTGGATATTTTGATGAACCTGAATAAGGGTGATGGCCGGACGTTTATTTCCCCGTTTAACCCTTCGGATCGTATATCTTTTTTTACACGTTATCCTGAACGGTTTCTTGAGTTGGTGCATGATGATCATTGGGGTTCAATTAGAAAACTGACACACCCAGTAGGGATTGAAGTTTTATTGGTTGCCGTTCACATGCCCAGTAAACTTCACCATAGTGATCAGGACCAGGCTTTCATCGCAGTTAGAATCGCTGAGGAAATTCATAAGCGTGAACTGGAGCAAGGACATACCCGTACTGTTGTCATTGGTGATTTTAATATGAACCCTTTTGAAGCAGGACTTGTTAGTGCTGACGGTTTTCACGCCATTATGGATAGAAATATTACGTTAAAGGGACACAGGGTTGTATCGGGAAAAAAAAAGAAATTTTTTTATAATCCCATGTGGAGTCGGTTAGGCGATGCATCGGAAGGTTTATCGGGGACTTATTATTATGATTCCTCGAAGATGACAAATTATTTTTGGAATACTTTCGATCAAGTTCTCATACGTCCGTCGTTGTTATCTTGTTTTGGAAGTAATGATTTAAAGGTTATTGATAAAATAGGAAATGTAAGTTTGTTGAAAAACGGGAAAATATCAACACAATTTTCAGATCACTTGCCTCTATTGGTTACGCTTAAAGTATCACAATTAAATTTGGAGAATGGATCATGACAATAAAAAACTTATGGGGGGAAATTAATAATCTACCTAAAGTTAAATCACCTGTAGTTATTTTGAATGAACAAGCACAACAGTTAGAGGAATTAACAGGAGGATTATTAATCGGTCGGGTAAAGCCACTTGAATCGAATAATGTAAATCCATTTGCATATATGTTTTCTCTTAATGCACCTTCTTTAAACAATTATTCTTATGCGATACTTCGTACATACCACGACATAGGTTTATATCCTCTTTATGTAACAGATCCAGATGGCAAAAATGGTAGAGACTGTAATAACATGGAAGAGTTTGAATCGGAGCTTGAGAAAACTCTTTCATCGCCCGAAATACGGAGAGTAATTTCAGGCTTGTTATCCCAAATTCAAACGGCGTAAGTTCTTCTTATTTGAATGGTTTTAAAGACGATGAGAAAACATTTTCCTATTCTTATCGAACAAGATGAAGACGGTATTTTTATTGTCAGTTGCCCTTTATTTCAGGCTTGTCGGAGTTATGGCAAAACGATTGATGAAGCTTTAGTCAATATTCAGGAAGTTATCGAACTTTGTTTAGAGGAAGAACAAAATGAAGAGGTTTCAAATGTTTTTATTGGCATTAGGGATATAGAGATAGCGGTTTAATAATACCCGTTTTGCCAACCATTACGTTTACACTTCCTTTGCAGGATAGTCGAAAAAATGGGATTTTCTAAGATTCGACAAATTGGATTTATGTAATGACATACTGTGTACCTGGTCAAATTTCTAATACCTAGGGGATCGATAAATCATGAGCATGAAACCACCCGCCACAGCAACGCTATCCAGCAAATATCAAATCACTGTCCCTAAGTCGATCTGTGAAGACCAGGATTGGCAGTTTGGCCAACAGTTTGCCTTTATCCCCAAAGGCAAAGGCATGTTGCTGATACCAGTGCCCAACCTTGCAGAATTGCAAGGCATTGCAGAGGGTGCGGATATTAGCCATATTAGAGACCATAACCCTAAATCTTGATGCGTGTTGTTGATACGTCAATCTGGGTGGAATGGCTGATTGGCAGCTCACTCAAACACACGATTGCCAGCGAGTTTCCTGAAGCAAGCCAATGTATCGTGCCCACACTGGTTCAGGTAGAGCTGGGTAGCTGGCTGACACGCGAAGTAGGCGAAACAGAGGCAGACCAGGTGATTGCCTATACGCAAAGTTGCCTGGTGGTGACGCTTGATACCAAAATTGCCCTACAATCATCAGAATTACAAGGCCAATACCAACTCGCCACTGCTGATGCCATTGTCTATGCCACAGCGTTAGCTTATGATGCAGACTTGCTCACCTGCGATGCCCATTTTGAAGGCCTGCCTAATGTCATCTATATAAAAAAAACCTTGACCCGGTTTATAGAACACTGGATAAAGTTTTGAAAGCCTTGCTTAATGTTAACCTTAGCAACATTATTTGGATCATCGTGGATTAATCATGCAAATTCAACGTACTATTCAAACTTTGGATACTCCCCGCCTTGTTATCGATTTGCCGACTTCGTTTGTCAATCAACGCGTAGAGATTTTGGTGATTACGCTTGATGACAATGAACCGCAGCTTGCCCAAAAACGCCGGGTTCCTCCCCCTCAATTTGCAGGGCGGGTAAAAGAATTAGGCGATGTGCTGTCGTCAGTTCCCTGCGAAGACTGGGGGCAACAGGAATGATTGTGCTAGATACCCATATCTGGCATTGGTGGGTTAATCAAATACCTGACAAACTATCACCGGCAACTATAGGCCTAATCGAAGAAACCAATGAAGTAGGCATATCGGCTATCTCTTGTTTTGAAATGGCTTGGTTAGTCCAACATCGGCGTATTGATTTGGGTATGTCCTTTGGGCAATGGTTTAGCGAAATGGAAAATAGTGCCGAAATTCAAATTTTACCTGTGACTGCCCAGATCAGCATTCAGGCCGTTGCCTTACCTGAACACCATAAAGATCCACAAGATCGGATTATTATTTCAACTGCGCTTATTCATAACGCCCGCTTACTCAGTTATGACTTGGCTTTTTCCGCTTATCGTGAATTAGATGGACATCTGATAGGGAAAAAATAAACAGTGTGTTCTCATTACTTTCATTAAATATGACCAACTGAAAATAAAACCATGTCTGACATAGAAATCGCCCAAAAGGCAACAATGAAACCCATTATCGATCTAGCCAAGGAACACTATGGAATCGATTCAGAGCACTTAGAGCCTTTCGGCCATTACAAAGCCAAGCTTTCACTTGAATATGTGGCTAGTCTGGCAGATAAACCCGACGGCAAACTGATTCTGGTGACGGCGATCAGCCCTACGCCAGCGGGGGAAGGCAAAACTACCACCACCGTAGGTTTGGGTGATGCTTTGAACCGGATCGGCAAAAAAGCCGTGATGTGTTTGCGTGAGCCTTCTTTAGGCCCGTGTTTTGGCGTGAAAGGCGGCGCGGCAGGAGGAGGCTATTCGCAAGTCGTGCCTATGGAAGATATTAATCTGCATTTTACCGGCGATTTTCATGCTATCGGCGTGGCGCATAACCTGTTGTCAGCACTGATTGACAACCATATTACCCAAGGCAACGCGTTCGCCATTGACCCGCGCCGCATCCAATGGAAACGTGTGGTAGACATGAATGACCGCGCGCTGCGTAAAATTATTATTGGCTTAGGCGGTACCGGTAACGGCTATGCACGGGAAGATGGTTTCGATATCGTCGTCGCGTCTGAAGTAATGGCCATTCTCTGTTTAGCGACCAGTCGTGCTGATCTGAAAGAACGTCTGGGACGTATTGTTATCGGTTATAAAGCGGACGGTAAAACGGCGGTTTACGCCAGTGACTTGAAGGCGCACGGCGCAATGGCGGCGTTGCTAAAAGATGCGATTAAACCCAATCTGGTACAAACGCTGGAAAACAATATTGCCATTATTCATGGCGGGCCATTTGCCAATATCGCCCACGGTTGCAACACGGTGACCGCCACCAAAACTGCATTAAAAATCGCCGATTATGTGGTCACGGAAGCCGGTTTTGGCGCTGATTTGGGGGCAGAGAAATTTATAGACATCAAATGCCGTATGGCCAACTTAAAACCGTCGGCTGTGGTGTTAGTGGCAACAATACGGGCGCTAAAATTCCACGGCGGCATCAACAAGGAAGATTTAAACAAAGAAAATCTGGCCGCCCTGGAAAAAGGTTTTGAAAATCTTGAACGTCACTACAACAACATCACCCAACATTATGGCTTGCCGTGTGTGGTGTGTATCAATCATTTTACCTTCGATACCGAAGCAGAGCTTGATCTGCTAAAAGCCAAATGTGCGGCTTTGGGCGCAAACTGCGTGGTCTCCAAACACTGGGCCGAAGGCGGTGCTGGCGCAGAAAGCCTAGCCAAAGAAGTGATTAATATCGTCGATCACCATGAACCCGGCTGCACTTATGTCTATGATGAAACCTTGAGTTTATGGGACAAAATAGAAGCCATTGCGACCAAACTTTACGGCGCATCCGGGATTTCCGCCAATGCCAAGATTAAAGCGCAGCTTAAGACCTGGGATGAAGCTTACGGCAAATTTCCAGTGTGCATTGCGAAAACCCAGATGTCGTTTTCTACCAATCCAAACCTGAAAGGCGCGCCAACTGGCCATACTGTCGAAATCAATGAAGTCAGGCTGGCGAATGGTGCGGGGTTTGTCGTCGCTGTTGCCGGTGATATGATGACCATGCCGGGACTGCCCAAAGAACCTGCGGCAGAGCGCATTGATATTGATGACACTGGCAAGATAACCGGATTGTTTTAGTTGGTATGTGCTATGTCCATGATGCTACCTGTCGCCGTAATTGATACCGATGTTTTTCCGGAAAATTATGAACTGGCCAGACACAACTGGTTAGCGCAGATTGAACGTTTGCCTTTGCCTATGCAGAATGTAGCTTATCCGTATACCGGTACGAGCCCTGATGGCCAAGCGCTGATTACCGATACGGTGTGGATAGGCGCAAAAGATGCCAAGAACGTTTTGGTACTGATTGCCGGGACACACGGTATTGAAGGTTTCGCAGGTAGTGCGATAGAGATTGATTTTTTACGTTTGCTTACGGCAGGGCATTTGGCTGTGCCTGTGGATATTGCGGTGTTGGTGATCCACGCACTGACACCGTGGGGTTATGCCTGGCACCGGCGCTGTGATGCGGATGGGGTTGACCTCAACCGTAATGCAGTCGATTTTTCTAAGCCACTGCCGGAAAATCCGGATTACGACGCGCTCAGATCAGCATTATTTTCAGAAGACCGCAGCGAAAGATCGAAAATTTTTGAAGAATTTGAACGCAGTCATGGCCGTGTCGCTTTTGAAAAAGCAGTGAGCGGCGGGCAGTATCATGATGCAACGGGGCCTTTTTATGGCGGTACAAAACCCGCTCATGGCCGCTTGGTGGTTGAAGGGCTTATTTGTCATTACAGCCTGCAAGAGCGCAATCTTGCCGTCATCGATTTGCACAGCGGTTTAGGGCCTTATGGTTATGGTGAAATCATTTGCGACCACCCGCCAGAAAGCGCCGGTACGGAGACAGCGCAACGCTGGTATGGCGATTCAGTGACTTTGCCCGCATTGGGTACGTCCAGTTCGGTTGCCAAAACCGGTTTGCTGGATTATTTGTGGCACGCCATTATGAATGACAACAGTTGTTATGTTACCCTGGAATTTGGCACCTACAGTACCAATCAGTTGTTTGGGGTGTTGTTACGTGATCACCAGCTTTGGGCAAAGCCCAATAACTGGCAAGATAGAATGGCCCATAGCCAATTGATGCGTCGGCATTTTTATCCGTGCGACCCCGCCTGGCGAGAGATGGTGTTGTTTCGCGCCCGGCAAGTGATCATCCAGGCGCTACGGGGCTTAAGCGCATGACGGTTTTGATTCGCCCTGCGCACTTGGGAGATATTGATGATTTGGTTGTACTGGAAAATACCAGTTTTGAAACCGATAAACTGAGCCGCCGCAGCTTTCGCCACTGGTTGACCACAGAGCATCGTGCTTTACTGGTAGCCGAAATCGCTAACCGTATTGTCGGTTATATTCTGATTATTTATCATCCCGGTACGCGTTTGGCGCGGGTTTACTCGCTGGCCATATTGCAAGAATACCGAGGGCAGGGGATAGCCAAACAGTTGATTCAGGCAGGTGAACAAGCCGCCAGCGAGGGCGGTCGGTTGCATCTGCGCCTTGAAGTGAGCGTTGATAATACCCCCGCGATTCAGCTTTATGAAACTTTAGGTTTTCAGAAGTTTGGTATTTACCGTGGTTATTATGAGGATCACAAAGATGCCTTGCGCTATCAAAAACGCATTCGTCGTTATCATGGTGTGTTACAGCATCGATCTGTACACTGGTTAAAGCAAACGACGCCGTTTACCTGTGGGCCAGCCGCGCTCATGATGGCCATGCACGGACTTGACAGGCAATATCAGCCTTCACGCGAAGAAGAAATTAATCTGTGGCGTGAGGCAACCACCATTTTTATGACTTCCGGACATGGCGGTTGTCATCCGATAGGGTTGGCGCTGGCGGCAAAACGCCGGCACTTTAAGGTTGAAGTGTGGATTAATCAAACTGGCACTTTGTTCATCGATGGCGTACGGAATGAAGAAAAGAAACACGTTGTTGAATTGGTTGACAGCTGTTTTAAACGTGAGGCGATAGAGCAGGGGATTCCCGTGCATTATGCGAATATAACCCAAAATGATTTGATTAACGCCTTCAAAGCAGGAGCAATTCCGCTGATATTAATCAGCACCTTTTCGATGGACCGTAAAAAAGCCCCGCATTGGGTGGTGATGAGCGGTTTTGATGACGATTGTTTATACATGCACGATTCCGATCCCGAAGAAGGCCGTCAAAATGAGCTTGATTGCCAATTTATCCCGGTGGCGCGTGAGGATTTTGAGCGCATGTCCTGTTTTGGTAAAAACAGGTTACGTACGGCAGTGATTATTTTGCCCGAGCCAAAAACAGTGTAATAAAATATGCCTGACAAGGAAGTTCATCCCCTGCGAATTCAGAACAGGTCTGTATATTAAAACCCACAGACCTTTAGCTGTACAATCCAAACCAATCGACGGGAGGAGGAGCTGGAACAGGGGGTTTTACGGCAGTATCTTCGAAAAAGTCGTCAAGGATATATTCCAAGCCATAAAAATTGCCATCACCAAATTCCTGGCGAAGGGCATCAAAATCTTTACCGGAAGTAGCCTCGGACGTTTTGGTTTCATTAATTGCTTTCATCGTTGTTACCAGCCATTTTTTATATAGGTTTAAAGTTTCTTCAGCACCGCCTTGACAAGATAAATAATTTTTTAAATAAAAAAACCATTGCGATACATCTGTTGTGTATTGGTGTTGATTACATCCTAACGCTTAATTGCTGAACGTAATATGAACAGATGACATAATTTTTACTTCATTATTGTATTGCGGCCACAAGCTGCTACAAACTTTGGCTGTCCAAATAATCCTCATAATTACCACTAAAATCGACAATACCTGTGGGCGTTAGTTCGATAATCCGTGTTGCCAGTGAGGACACAAACTCCCGGTCATGACTGACAAACAGCAAAG
>SBAV01000499.1 GCA_005239965.1 Methylobacter tundripaludum | reverse complement strand
GATAGTGCTGGCCTTGCCTTGCTCATCGAGTGGAAAAAAGTCGCCCGCAGCCACAAAATACAGCTGTCTTTAAAAAACATTCCCAAGCAACTGCTCATGCTTGCTGGGCTTAGTGGTTTTGATGTCACAAGCCATTTTACAATTCAACCTGATTAGCCAAGTGGCAGATAGCCGATTTAAATCAGGTACTCAACGGTACTACGTATGGATAAATTAATTATTACCGGTGGGGCACAACTTTCTGGGGAGCTTCGTATATCGGGCGCCAAGAATGCTGCTCTGCCTATTCTGGCTGCGACATTGCTTTCAGAAGCACCTGTCAGTGTCGGTAATGTGCCGCATTTGCATGACATCACCACAACACTGGAACTATTGGGGCGTATGGGCGTTCATCTGCTGGTTGACGAAAAGATGAATATCGAAGTTGACAGCAGCCAAATCACCAGCTTTGTCGCCCCTTATGAGCTGGTTAAAACCATGCGGGCGTCCATATTGGTGCTAGGCCCTTTATTGGCGCGGTTTGGTGAAGCGCATGTGTCTTTACCGGGCGGTTGCGCTATTGGAACGCGTCCTGTTGACATTCATCTGAACGGCTTAATGAAAATGGGAGCTGATATTACCGTTGAAAATGGTTTTATTCATGCCAAAGCCAAGCGGCTTAAAGGCTGCCGTTTAGTGCTGGAACAGGTCACGGTAACCGGTACGGAAAACCTGCTCATGGCAGCGGTTTTGGCGGAAGGCACCACGATTATGGAAAATGCCGCAAGAGAGCCTGAAGTAAGCGATTTGGCATATTTCCTGAATAAGATGGGCGCGAAAATCTCCGGTATTGGTACTGATGTGTTGGTGATCGAGGGCGTTGAAAAACTGGGCGAGGAAAGCATACACTACGAAATTCTCCCTGACCGTATCGAAACCGGGACTTACCTGTGTGCAGCCGCCATCACCGGCGGCAAAGTCAAGCTTAAGAACACCTATCCGAATATTCTGGATGCGGTTTTAGATAAGCTGGTAGAAAGCGGCGCTGACATTGCTACCGGTGAAGACTGGATTTCGCTGGATATGCACGGCAACCGGCCTAAAGCGGTTTCTTTACGCACCGCACCGTACCCGGCTTTCCCAACCGATATGCAGGCGCAGTTTATTGCCATGAATACCATTGCCCAAGGCGTAGGCATCATCACCGAGACGATTTTTGAGAACCGTTTCATGCACGTCCAGGAATTACAGCGTATGGGGGCTGATATTAAATTAGAATCCAACACAGCTATTTGCACAGGCGCCAAAAAACTCACCGGTGCGCCAGTCATGGCAACCGATTTAAGGGCATCTGCAAGTTTGGTTATCGCAGCCTTGGTTGCCGAAGGTGATACCCTGGTTGATCGTATCTATCACATTGACCGGGGTTACGACCATATCGAAGAAAAGCTAACCCAACTGGGCGCGACCATACGTCGTGTACCACACTGAGGAGAACCGGTATGTTGACGATTGCGGTATCCAAAGGTCGAATTTACGAAGAAGCGTTGCCTTTGCTGGCAGAAGTTGGCATTACGCCAATTGATGATCCGAAAACTTGCCGTAAATTAATTTTAAACACCACGCGAGATGACGTGCAATTGGTCATCATTCGCGCTACCGATGTGCCGACTTTTGTGGAATACGGTGCTGCGGACTTAGGCATTGCCGGTAAGGATGTGTTGCTGGAGCACGGCGCGGACAGCCTTTATGAGCCACTGGATTTAAATATTGCCCGCTGCCGGTTGATGACGGCAACCCATAAAAATGCACCGGTACATCAGGGACGTGTCCGTGTGGCTACCAAATACGTAAAAATTGCCCAGAAATATTTTGCCAGCAAAGGCATGCAGGCTGAAATCATCAAGCTTTATGGCTCTATGGAATTGGCGCCATTGGTAGGCTTGGCTGATTGCATCGTCGATTTAGTCGATACCGGCAATACCCTGAGGGCGAACGACCTGGAACCACGAGACCATATTATGGACATCAGTTCCAGGCTGGTCGTCAACAAGGCCGCGATGAAAATGAAAAATCAGGCGATTGCGTCCTTACTCGACCAACTCGAAAAAAACATTGCCCAAAGGTAGTTATGTCTGTGTTGAATATTACCCGACTTGATGCGTCATCAGCTGATTTTCCTCAGCAGTTAAAAAACTTGCTCGCCTGGAATGAGAGCGATGACCTGGAGATTCAACATCGCGTGTTAGAAATTATTGCCGATGTTCGAAAACGCGGTGACCAAGCCGTCATTGACTACACCAATCGCTTCGATCAACGTAGCGTCAATTTGGCCAGCGATTTGGAATTGCCCAAAGCCGCCCTATTATCGGCCTGGCAAAATTTACCGCCTGACCAAGCGCAGGCCTTACAAATCGCCGCCGAGCGTATTCGCGCCTATGCGGAACACCAAAAATTGCAACCATGGCAGTTTACTGAAACGGACGGCACGGTACTTGGCCAAAAAATAACTCCTCTGGATCGGGTTGGGCTTTATGTGCCGGGTGGCAAGGCGGCCTACCCGTCTTCAGTACTCATGAACGCGATTCCAGCAAAAGTTGCAGGGGTTAACGAATTAATCATGGTGGTGCCTACACCGCGCGGCGAAACCAACGCGATGGTACTTGCCGCCGCCTATCTTGCCGGTGTCGACAGGGTGTTTACAATTGGTGGTGCACAAGCGGTCGCAGCGCTGGCTTATGGTACCGAAACCATCCCGGCAGTCGCCAAAATAGTCGGGCCCGGCAATATTTACGTGGCTACCGCCAAAAAACTGGTGTTTGGCCAAGTCGGTATTGACATGATCGCAGGACCATCAGAAATATTAATTATTTGCGATGGCAAGACCAATCCTGACTGGATTGCAATGGACTTGTTCTCGCAAGCTGAGCATGATGAAAATGCCCAGGCTATTTTGATCAGTGATGATGCTCATTATCTGGCTGAAGTTGAACAGAGCATAAATCGCTTACTGCCAACGATGGAGCGTGCCGATATTATCCGCACTTCGTTATCGACGCGCGGTGCATTCATTAAAGTTGACAATTTATTCGAAGCCGCAGAGGTTGCCAATACGGTTGCGCCTGAGCATTTGGAGTTATCGGTAGAAGACCCGGAAGCCTTGTGCCAGCACATTCGCCATGCCGGTGCTATTTTCATGGGGCGTTATACCGCAGAAGCGGTGGGCGATTACTGCGCCGGACCTAACCATGTGTTACCAACATCGAGCACGGCGCGATATTCCTCACCTTTGGGAGTTTATGATTTTCAAAAGCGCACCAGCCTTATTAATTGCTCTCAAGCAGGCGCTGGTCAACTGGGCAAAACAGCCTCGGTACTGGCACGAGGTGAAAGTTTGACTGCCCATGCCCGCTCTGCGGAATATAGAATCAAATAGTGGATATTACGCACGTCCATTTGGAAAGTATTGTCCACGGAAGGCACGAAAAACACGGAAAAAACGCATAGTGCATTATTGCTTTAGGCTATCGACCACAGCGGGCAAGAAAGCCCAAGGCACACTTTTTGACGTACCCAAGTACAGTTTTTTCGTGTCTTTTGTGTTTTTCCGTGGACAATATAATGCAACATCAATCAAATAAGCCAATCTACGATCTTAGTTATGCCTCAGGACCCTTTAATTGCTTCTGTTTTCCGCCAGGAAGTTATGGCGATGTCGAGTTATCACGTCGCCGATGCGACAGGTTTGATTAAACTGGATGCTATGGAAAATCCTTATGAATGGCCTGATGATATCAAACAAAACTGGCTGGACGCGCTAAGAGACTGCCAGTTAAACCGTTATCCCGATCCTGAAGCGCGACAGCTTAAGCAAACCATCCGGCAGTCGAATCATATAGCTGAGGAATGGGGGATATTGTTGGGAAATGGTTCAGACGAAATCATTCAATTATTGTTAATGGCTCTGCCTACCGGAGCCAGTGTTTTAAGCCCTGCACCGGGCTTTGTCATGTACAAGCAGCTCAGCGACTGTTTAGGGCTTCATTACATCGGCGTTCCATTGCTTGCCGATAGCTTTGACTTGGATCTACCCGCGATGCTGGCGGCCATAGAAAAGCATCAGCCATCGGTTATTTTCATCGCCTATCCCAATAATCCTACCGGCAATTTATTCAGTGAAACGGCCATTAAAGACATCATTAGCGCCGCCAAAGGGCTGGTGATTATCGATGAAGCCTATGCACCGTTTGCCGATGCCAGTTTTATCGATTATTTAGGTCAGTATCCCAATCTGATGTTGATGCGTACCGTCTCCAAGCTGGGACTGGCGGGTTTACGTCTAGGCTATTTGGTAGGCGGTACAGGTATCATCGAACAACTTAATAAAATTCGCCTGCCGTATAACATCAATATTCTGACGCAAGTCAGCGCAAATTTTGCCCTCAACAACGGCGCATTGTTTGACCAGCAAACCCAGGCTATTTGTGCTGGGCGCACAATCATGCTTGAACAGCTCAATGCGTTGAACGGCATCATTGCCTATCCCAGCAGAGCCAATTTCATTTTGTTTAAAACGCCAGAAAATCGCGCCAATGATATTTTCGCTGCAATTAAACAGCAAGGCGTATTAATCAAAAATATGAATTCACAAGGCGGGTTATTGGTGGATTGCTTACGGGTAACGGTGGGTAAGCCTGACGAGAATGCTCGGTTTTTAACAGCCTTACAAAAAGCTCTGGAACGATAAGAACTAACGTTTCTATAAAATTCTTGTACAGTTCAAGGGTTGTCTATTGTATTTACCAATGGCACTGTATCAGACATCGATAATCACTTTCATGTTCACGACTCTCATCCAGCCGTAACTGAAAATGTTCATTGTGTACGACATCGGCTAGTGTTATGTTGTACACCATTATTTTGTTGCGGGAGCTGTTATGTCACATCCTTCGTTTACCCCCCCGTCAAGGGGCGATGTCATTACCCTAAAAGACGGCAAGCTGAATGTCCCTGATAATCCGATCATCCCGTTTATAGAAGGCGATGGTACTGGGCCTGACATTTGGCGTGCGACCGTGCGCGTTTTAGATGCGGCAGTGGCTTGCGCTTATTCCGGGCAACGAAAAATACACTGGTTGGAAGTCTACGCAGGCGAAAAAGCATTTAATCTTTTCGGAACCTGGTTACCGGATGAAACGATAGAGCTGTGTAAAGAACATCTGGTTTCCATAAAAGGACCGTTAACAACACCGATAGGTGGCGGCATACGCTCGTTGAATGTGGCTTTGCGGCAGTTACTGGATATGTATGTTTGTTTACGTCCGGTACGCTGGTTTAAGGGAGTGCCCTCCCCTGTTAAAAATCCTGGTGCAGTGGACATCGTCATTTTCCGGGAAAATACTGAAGACATATACGCGGGCATAGAATTTGCCGAAGGCAGTGACGAGGCCAAACTGTTCCTGGCATTGTTAAAAGAACATTTTCCTGACCAATTTGGCAAAATTCGTTTCCCTGGAACCTCCGGTATTGGCATTAAACCCGTTTCACAACAAGGCACCGAGCGCTTGGTTCGAGCGGCCATTGACTACGCCATCGTCAATAAGCGCAAAAGCGTGACCATAGTCCATAAAGGCAATATTATGAAATTCACCGAAGGTGCGTTTCGCAATTGGGCTTATGCGCTTGCCGAACGTGAATATCCTGGGCAAACTTATACTTGGGTGAAATGGGAAAAAACAAAGGCTCAGCTAGGCGAGGCGGCGGCCAATCAAGAACAAGCCGAAGCGTTGGCGGGCGGTAAAATCCTGATTAAAGATGCCATTGCCGATATTACCCTACAGCAAGTCCTGACGCGCCCTGAAGATTTTGATGTGATTGCGACGCTGAATTTGAATGGCGATTATCTGTCGGATGCGCTCGCTGCTCAAGTTGGCGGCATTGGTATTGCGCCGGGAGGGAACATCAATTATCAAACCGGAACGGCAATTTTTGAGGCAACGCATGGCACAGCGCCCAAATATGCGAATCTGGACAAAGTCAATCCGGGATCGTTAATCCTGTCGGGAGAAATGATGCTGCGTTATATGGGCTGGCAGGAAGCAGCGGATGCATTAATTAATGCGATGGATGCAGCCATTGCCAGCAAACATGTCACTTACGATTTTGCACGTTTGACAGATAACGCAACGGAAGTATCATGCAGCCAATTTGCCGACAAGATCATTGAATGCCTGCAGAAGCCGTCGTAAGCCAACTGCCAATGATTATTTAACCACCCGTAATGTTGGCCTTGTTGGCGGCGTATCATCGGGTGGTACATCATCATAGTCGTTTTCATCGACATTTTCGGCATCAAACACCATGCCCTTACCGCTTTCTTTGGCATAAATAGCCAAAACAGCCTTCATCGGCGCAAGAATGTGCATAGGCCTACCACTGAATCGGGCGTTAAACTCAATTTCTTCGTTGCCAAGTGAAAGCGCATCCACCGCAGCAGGCCTAATATTCAAGACAATTTTCCCATCCTCAACAAACTGCATGGGTAAAACTGCTTTCTTGTGGGTTGCATCCACCAAAAGATGGGGAGTGCAATCATTATCAATAATCCATTCATAAATAGAACGGATTAAATAAGGCTTTAAAGGTGTCATGATAGAATTACTTTATAGATGTGGCCATTTCTTTTTCAGCATCACTTAGGCTGCGCTTAAACGCAGGCCGGTTGAAAATACGATGCGCGTAGTTAATAATCACGTCGCTAGGCGTAGAAACATCGATGCCGATACTGGGCAAACGCCATAATAATGGTGCGATGGCGCAATCTATCAACGAAAATTCATCGCTCATAAAAAAAGGCTTGGCGGCAAAAATAGGCGCTGAAGACAATACGCTTTCTCTGAGCATTTTTTTGGCTTTAGCGGATTTTTTTTCACCTGATGAGATAATCTCATCCAGCAGCTGATACCAATCCTGATCGATGCGTTTGATCAACATCCTGGCAGTGGCGCGAGAAACCGGATCCATTTGGTGTAAAGGTGGATGCGGAAAACGCTCATCCAGATATTCCATGATAATACGTGAATCATAAAGCACTAAATCCCTTTCAATCAGCGTAGGCGACGTACCCGTTGGATTCAATTCTAGCAGATCAGCTGGGGGTTCATTTGGGTCATAATATTCTATATCTGAAACAATCGCTTTCTCATGTAAAACAAAGCGAGCCGCGTGACTCATCGCGCAGGTTGGCGAAGAAAAAAGTGTCATCACAGATTTACGCGTAATAATATTTGCCACAAATAACAACCTCTTTGGACATGTGGGGCGGTAAAAGCGGTCATTATAGCATAAAAGGTCAGTTTTTTACGGGACACATCCACAATTGCTCATGTACTCTTTCTGAGAAAACGTCCCTGTTTTTAATCCTACTAGTACTTAGTCACTTTTATAATGTCGGATAAAGTTTTTTCAATTTTATCCGTGCATCCTCATTGGTAAACCGCCATTGCATAGGTTGAGCAAAGGCATTTCTTTTTTCTTGCCAGACTGCAATTTCCTTTTTCAAGGTATCCTGATCTGGAATACGCTGATCCAAGCACTGGCGCGACAGGATGCTTAACTCTATTTCTGCCATGTTCAACCAGCTACCATGCTTGGGCGTGTAATGGATTTCCAGCTTATCCAGAATCCTGCGAGCTTCTTCTGGCACGAATGCCTTATACAAAGATGCACCTGCGTGGGTGTTTAAGTTATCCATCACCAAGGTAATTCGTTCAGCTTGCGGATAGTTAATATCAATCAAGTCCCGTATTTGATGCGCCCAGTCCACAGCGGTTCTTTGGTCGGTCACCACAACATGCCGTTTACCCTCCAATGGGTTAAAGAACATGAACATATTGCTCACACCATTACGCTCATATTCCGTATCGTACTTTTCGATTGTTCCAGGCTTTGCCGCGATCAGTTGTCGTACCTCCTTAATATGTTGCCTGCTGCTTTCATCCATACAAATCAGGGGATGGGTTTCATCATAAGTGCGCTTGTAAACATCCAGTACATCTTCCATCGCACAAACAAAATCAGCATTCTCGCTGGCAGGAATGCACCATTCCTTTTTCTGCCAGGGTTTCAGTTCGTTTTTTTTAGTGCTCGGCGAATTGTTTCATGCGATACGCTATCAACATGCCCCAGTTCCACCATATGTTCCCCCAGCAAACGTAATGTCCAACGGCTGTATCCTTCAGGCGCATCCCCGCAAGCCAATGCGATTAGGTGCGCTTCTTTTTCTCCATCTATGACTCGGCTTCGTGCCGGTTCGCGCTTAGCCCGATTTAATGCAGATTCCAATCCTTCTTGAACCAGGCGCTCCCGTACCCTTTCAACTGTGCGTGTTGAAATGCCAAAGGCTTCACTGATTTGGCCATCCCGCCATTTATCCCCTAAATCACTGATGTCGGCTTTAAGCAATATTTCTGCATGAAGCCTTTTGTGTGCCGCCACTTTCCCTTTATGGATCATGTCATCCAAATAATCTCTTTCATCTTCTGTTAGTCGTACAATGTATTTCTTTTTCATAGCCGCCAGCCCACCCGTGCGTAAAAACTTATTTATGGGGCTGTTATTCGACATTTAAAGAGTGACTAAGTACTAGTCAATATCTTTCCAATATTCTTTTTTCAGCTTGTAGGCTATCACTGAAAATATCAACAGGAAAAAAAGAACATATTTGCCTAAACGCTGCCTTTCCAACTGTACCGGCTCGCCTACATAAACCAAAAAATTGACCAAATCGTTGACCAAAAGGTCAAATTCTTCTTCAGTCAATTTACCCGGTTCTGTAATGACCAACTTTTCGATTTGTTCCTGGCCATCAACCCGATGAAAAATTGGCTTTTGCAGACCTTGTACTTGCCAAAATACATTGGGCATACCCACATCTTTAAAAACGATGTTGTTTGTGCCTAAAGGTTTGGTCTTGTCACCGTAGAACCCCTTAAGGTAGCTGTATAACCAATCCGCACCACGCGAACGACCAATCAATGACAAGTCAGGTGGTTGCACGCCAAACCATTTCTCAGCATCATGCTTATTCATCGCCGTGTATAATTGATCATAGACACTGGCCCCTTCGGGCGCAATATCCTTCACCACTTGCTTTTCATCGACGCCAAAATCAAGCGCCATACGCTGATAGCGGATATGCTTAATCGAATGGCAACCCAGACAGTAAGTTACAAAATGTTTGGCGCCGCGTTCTAATGATTCGGAGTTGCTAAGATCAATATCGGCTTCCTGAAGCTCGATGTCTTCTGAAGCATAACCACAAAAAGACAGCGTTACCAATAAAAATAGCGTTATTAACCTTTTCATATCAATCAAAGCTCTCTTTTAGTCTTTTTATTAGGCGGATAATGGCAATAAAGATATTTTCAAGATGAGGTTTTCTTATATTAATTGTTTTGCCATTCTTCAATGTAATCGCTTCTTTCACGGTAATTTCGTTAAAAATCGCTATTAACGATGCAATCCGATCTTCAAGTGTTGGTTGCATAGTTAAACGGGCAGGTACTGGCTTAGGTTTTTCCCAGCGCGTATAAATAGGCATCAATAGAAAAAAACTAAAATAGAGCGTAGTAAAAATCCGCGCAACAATAGTAGCGCCCGGCGTAGCGGGTTGTGTACCCAGATAGCCTAACACCAAAAAGCTGATAACGAATATCGCCAAAGCCTTTTTAAACATACCGCCACGGTAACGAATAGATTTGACAGGACTGCGATCCAGCCAAGGCAACAAGAACAATACGGCAATAGAGCCAAACATGCCGATAACACCGGCGAATTTATCTGGAATAGCCCGTAAAATGGCATAAAATGGCGTAAAGTACCAAACCGGCGCAATGTGCTCGGGAGTTTTCATCGAATCAGCAAGGATAAAATTGGCGTGTTCCAGAAAGTAACCGCCCATTTCCGGCCAATAGAAAATAACCGCTGCAAAAAACACCAAAAATACGCCAACACCGACCAAATCCTTTACTGTGTAATACGGATGAAACGGAATGCCGTCAACTGGAATGCCGTTAGCATCTTTGTTGTTCTTGATTTCGATACCATCTGGATTATTAGAGCCCACTTCATGCAAAGCCACAATGTGCAAAAACACCAGCAATACCAAGGCCAAAGGCACAGCAATGACATGAAAGGCAAAAAATCTGTTCAATGTTGCATCAGAAACCACATAATCGCCTCTGATCCACAGCGACAAATCATCGCCAATAACTGGAATCGCGCTGAACAGCGAAATAATAACCTGCGCGCCCCAATAAGACATTTGTCCCCAGGGCAGCAAATACCCCATAAAAGCTTCGGCCATTAATGCTACAAATAGCAACATCCCGAAAATCCAGATCAGCTCACGCGGATGTTTGAACGAGCCATACAGCAAGCCCCTGAACATGTGCAAATAAACGACGATGAAAAACGCCGACGCACCAGTGGAGTGCATATAGCGAATCAACCAGCCCCAATTGACATCGCGCATGATGTATTCGACGGAATCGAAGGCCAATGCCGCATCCGGCTTGTAGTTGATGGTCAGCATAATACCGGTGGCAAACTGGTTAACTAAAACCAGTAACGCCAATGAACCGAAGAAGTACCAAAAATGAAAGTTTTTTGGCGCATAATACTCCCTCATGTGGCTGTTCCACAGATGAGCCAGTGGAAACCGATCTAAAATCCAATCCCCAACCTCAGCAAAGCGATTTATTTTCATGCTTTTTTCTCCTCTGCAGATTCGCCAATAATTAACCGTGTGTCAGAAAGGTAGCGATGTGGCGGAATTTCCAAATTGGTTGGTGCAGGTACGCCACTGTAAACACGCCCCGCCAAATCAAACCTTGAGCCATGACAGGGGCAGAAAAAACCTCCCTTCCATTTTGGACCTAAATCGGCAGGGGCTATTTCTGGCCGAAAGGTCGGCGAACAACCTAAATGAGTACACAAACCCAAGGCAACAAAAAGCTCCGGCTTGATGGAACGAAAATGATTTTTGCTGGAAGCAGGCTGTATGGACGCCTGAGAAAGAGGATCACTCAACTGGTCATCCAGTGTCTTCAGGTCTGCAAGTACCTTAGGTGTCCTGTTAAGAATCCAGACCGGCTTGCCACGCCATGCGACCCTCAGTAACTGACCAGACTCCATTTTGCTAAGATCAACTTCTACAGGTGCGCCCGCGGCCATGGTCTTGACACTCGGTTGCATTTGAGCCAAAAAAGGAACGGCCAAATAACCTGTACCAACCGCGCCCACCACGGTCAGTGCCGAAGTTAAAAACTGGCGCTTAGACTTATCGACGCCTTCATTAATCATTATCGAACTCTCCTGGTTAGAATCGTATCTTTGACATCATATTTTTATTATCGCAAGCCAATATACCACTAGAACGCCGTGGATTTGAAGAGCTTGTTATGATTAATTTAGGTGGTATGCACTTGTTTTTATGCGCTATCTCATCAAAACTTGAGGTATAAAAACCTAAGTCCATGAACTTACGTAAAATTATGCTGTCACTATTATTTTATAAGCTCGTTAAAAAATTCAACAATGTCCAATTGTTGTACTATAGCCATGAGCAGGCGCAAAAAAATAGCTTCCTACTTGATACGGGACAGCTTTTGGTCTGTTATGCCTCGGTTCAGTAACTTGTTGCTCGCAAACAGTTAAGCCTTGTGGGATGTCTAGCTGAGGATTGCTGTTTGTTTAGGGATGAAAATTAAATAACTTGGACAGTGATAGGATGTGCCGACGATAGGAGGCGCATCAATTGCGAAATGCGTACTCGACCGATGCGCTTCGTG
>SBAV01000135.1 GCA_005239965.1 Methylobacter tundripaludum | reverse complement strand
GGGAAAACTTGGGATTCGGCTTGGGCCAGCAGACCCAATCGGAACAATTGCCCCTGATTTGGACAAAATTCATCTTATCGAACTGGACTTTCCTGTATTGGCCGATGGCCGCCTGTTTTCCCTGGCCTGGCTACTGAGGAGCCGCTATGGCTATCAGGGAGAAATCCGGGCAACCGGCCGTTATTTACCTGAACAGGCATTTTATTTGTCGCGTGTTGGCGTCAACGCATTCGATCCCCAAAAACAAGACGATTTACCTGCGATACTGTCTTGCCTCAATGACTTCAGCGTTACCTATCAACACTCGGTTAACTAATTTTGGCATAATCAATACTCGTCTTGGATGCGTAGAGGCGTACCATTGCGCCTCTACGCTGAACTCCCGGCAAAAATTTTTGGGGTTGCCCTGCTTCAGTTTGAGTGGCTCAAACCAACGTTACGGCGTTCAAACTTGATAAGCCTGGTGTTCCCAAAGCTTGCCCAGCAATGCCGAATAGCTGTTCAGCGTCTCCTTAATAGAAATAATATCAAAGCAATCAATATACACATTTAATTGTGCGGCATAATTCATCACCAAAGGAAACTGGTAATGTTGCCCTATGGCTAAAATACGTTCGGCAAATTTGGTCACCTCAGAAATGTTATTATTTTTAGCGCACCGTGAACATTCTGAGCTTAGCTCTTCCAGTTTTTCCAACACCTGGGGCAAACAGGCTTTTTCTTCGGAAGACAGTGTTATTGTGGTAACAATATTAGGCACGGCTTCTTGGCGATCAAACGGTAAAAAACGCATCAATTCACTCACCAGCTCGCCTTTTAACACCGGCTTACGCAGATAGCCATCAAAGTTCTCACTTCTAAGCCGCTCAAATTGATCGACCATAACCGACGCAGTCAATGCCACAATCGGTGCAGTTGAAAATGATTTAATGATGTCCGCCGCCTGATAGCCGTCCATGACCGGCATCCTGATGTCCATCAATACCATATCGATTGTTTTCTTCCGCGCCAACAAAACAGCTTCCAGGCCATTTTCCGCTTCCAGTATTGTCAACCCCGTTTCAGAAAAATTTTCTTTGAGTAGCCTTCTGTTATGGGCAACATCGTCAACCACCAAAATAACCGCAGGATGAAAGCGGATTTGTTTGTACTGTAAAGCGGACTGGTTTTCCGGCGTTACCACCTCAGAAGAAACCCCAACGTCATATAGATTAACGGTAAACGTCGAACCCTTGCCCACTTCGCTGACCAATGATATTTCACCGCCCATCATTTCTGTCAACGCCTTGCTGATCGACAATCCTAGCCCCGTGCCGCCATATTTACGAACGTCCTGGCCATGAGATTGCTCAAATTCCTGAAAAATAACGCCTTGTTGATCAACTGGTATACCTATTCCCGTATCCTCCACCGACACGTAAAAGTCAAGCTGCCGATCACGCTGATTATCAAAGCCAACTTTGACTCGCACATAGCCCTTATCGGTAAACTTAATTGCATTGGCAATGAGATTGAAAAAAATCTGCCTTAAGCGGGTAGCATCCAATAACAGGTTTTCTGGAGTTTTAGGGTCAATATCCAGGATAAAATCGAGTTTTTTCTCGCGCACCCCCATCATGAAAATGTTGCTCAAATCGGTAAATAAGTCATGGGGATTGCAAGGTTTTTTCTCGATATTCATTTTCCCCGCTTCAATTTTGGAGAGGTCGAGAATATCGTTAACCAAAGCCAATAAATTATGCCCGGCAGACTGAATGGTTTGCACAAAGGATTTCAACTTGTGTTCCTTGATCTGCTCATTCAGCAATTCGGTAAAACCGATGATGGCATTCATGGGGGTCCGAATTTCATGGCTCATGCTGGAAAGAAATTCAGATTTTGCCCGATTGGCCTGTTCCGCCTGCTCTTTGGCTTTTTCCAGGGCGCTTTCTATTTTTTTGCGTTCGGTAATATCCCAATTGACGCCCGTTATCCTAATTTCGTCGTTATCATCCATAACCAATCTGGCACCGCTGTAAACGGTACGAATACCGCCATCTGCCAGCACAATACGGTATTCAATATGGTCTTGGCCACCGTATTTTTGCATTTTGGCAATTGATTGATAGATCAGCGAATGGTCATCAGGATGCACTTTGCTTAGCCATTCCTCAAACAAGACCTGGGGTTTTTTGACAAGCCCAACAATATCAAACATTTTGTCGTCAAAAATAAATGAGGGCTGATCATCCCATTTCAACTCCCAGACACCCAAGGATACCGCTTCAGCGGCCAAGGCAAAGCGCTCATTCAACAGCACAACCTCCTGCTCACTCTTTTTGCGCCTACTGATTTCATTGGTCAACCTGCGTATCCAATAAAAAATAAGCGTCAAGATCACCAAAAAGCAGGCAACAATTTGTACAATTAAAACATAGTTCACTCTTTCGACGAACCTGTCCTTGCCCCAGGCATCGCGTATTTTTTGTTTTTCACTCTGGCTTATGGTATGCAACGCCCTGTTAAATAGCGGCACCAAAGGCGCAAACTCCCTGGTCATGGCAAAGCCCAGTTCTGTCTTGAATTCTGTTTTGCCGACAATCCGCACATTGTTGATACCAAGTTCGGCAATATCGTAACTGGCTTGAGCCAACGTACAGAACAAGGCATCGTACTGGCCCGTAGATACAGCAGTTAAGCCATCGGGCACATTATTCACCCGTTCAAATTCTACCGAAGGATAAGACACATCACTATAAGCCTTCACCACCGCTAATTTAAGAAACTTGATTTGCTCAATACTGTCCACATAATCGGCATCCGAACGCATCACGATAACGATAGGGCTGGTAATGTAAGCGTCGGTGAAGGTCAAATGCGGCATCGTGGTATCGATAGTCTTTGACAGCACATCAATTTCGCCGTTTTCCAGTTTTCCCAACGACTCGCGCCAAGACTGTGTCGGCACAATCGCAATTTTGATGCCTAGCATTTGCCCAATCAGCTTCAAATGTTCGGCAACAATACCCACATAACGCCCTTGGCTGTCAAACGCTTCGTAAGGCAGCCGATTGGGATCGCCAGCAAAACGAATGACCGGATGTTCTATTAGCCATTTTTTTTCTCGCTTACTCACCACAACAGATGGAACTGTGGGATTGTGTCTATTAATCACCCCTTTTTTGTTTTGCAGATCTTTTGTCTCAGGTATTGCATTTAACAGCTTTTGAAATATAGCTGCTAGCATCGGTTGCCCATGTCGCAATTCGCCATTCAGTGATTGCAACTTTTGGGTTATCATCACTTTAAGAGAAACACTGTAAGCTATGATGCTTTTTTTTATCAGATGATGGACTTTAACAACCGTATCAACAATCTGGGCAGCTACATTTTGAACTGCAATTAACGTCCGCTTAACAGTGATTTCCAGCTGTTTCAATTGGGGATTATGTGTTCTTTTGGCCTCATAATACGGCACCCAAGCAGCTTTTATTTCAGTAACCAGATTACCCAGCGCATTTGCCAATATGCTCTGCGGCACAAAAAAACAGCGTAACAGCGGCTTACAGGATTTAAGATAAGCCTCTAGCTTGGATGGCTTTTTATCGGGAAGAACTTCCTCTGCTTTGGGATTGGGTTTGTCTGATACCTTTTCAAACTGTTTACGCAGTATTTCCCTTACTTGATTGGCTTTTTGTTGATTTTTACCACTGACCTGATCCGATGGTTCTTTTGTATCATTTTTAACCGAACCTTGAATTTGACTAACTGGCGCCAGAACATCACTGTAAGCGGGCCTAACGACCAGCACAGCCAAAAGAAATATCAAGATACATTTAAAAGACGACGACAACTGATTCAACAAAATACCCGTAAATCCCAAACCAAGACAGTCGATTAACAGTTTAATCGACTAAAAACCACTCATATTCCGGATAGCAACCGATCAAATCATCGGGGATTGACAATAGCAATAAATTCATCGAGATGCTCTATAAAAATGTCAACCAAATCTGGGTCAAATTGAGTGCCGCGACGTTCCTTGATGTACTTCACAACATCCTCCATAAGCCAAGCCTGCTTGTAACGCCTTGAATGAGTCAACGCATCGAACACATCCGCCAACGCGATAATGCGACCGTAAATGTGAATCTCCTCACCTTTTAAGCCCTGTGGATAGCCATTACCGTTCCATTTTTCATGATGCTCATGAGCAATGATCGCCGCTGCCTTAATCAATTTTCGATCAGAATACCGTAGCAACTCAAAACCATTGCTGGCGTGTTTTTTCATGACTTCAAAATCTTCTTCGCTATACCGGCCAGGCTTATGCAAAATTTCGGCAGGCACTGTCAATTTGCCAATATCGTGCATGGGAGCTGCATGATAAAGGATTTCAATATCATCATCGTTCATGCTTTTATGGTATTTTGCCAGTAAAGCTGCAATTTCGGAGACACGTTTGATATGTTTGCCAGTCTCGTCGGATGTCGACTCCATCAGTTCAGTTAAAATATAAATCATCTCTTTTTGATTGTCTTCCAACTCGGTCAACAATCTGAGCTTTTCATACTTTGCTTTAGTTTTCAGCAAAATATTATGGTATTTCAATAATTCTTTGGCTTGGTAAAGTTCGATATGGGTTTTTACACGCGCCAACAATTCATTGGCATAAAAAGGCTTGGTAATGTAATCAACAGCACCCTGTATAAATCCTTTTGAGATGGAATCGACATCAGTTTTTGCCGTCAGAAAAATAATGGGAATATCCTTGGTTTTCGGGTTAACCTTAATTTTTTCGCAGGTCTCAAAGCCATCTATGCCGGGCATCATAATATCGAGCAATATCAGCTGAAACTGTTCCGGCTCGTCTCTAAGTAGCTCCAACGCTTCACTGCCGCTGCTTGCAAACGAAAAGTCGTAGTTATCTTCCTTAAGGATATTCATCGCAATACGAATATTATCAACCACATCATCAACAATCAGGATACGATCATTCTTAATCATTAACAATATTTACCTATAGTGATGTAAATTGACTTGCACTGTGAATAACTGTATTTTCGATTTTCAGGACTATCCAAGGTTATTACATTCAAGGCTTGCCAGTAGAAAAAATGACCATTTGTAGCTGTATTGCCGGGTTGAAACAATATTATGTGGTGATGGCATATTTCATCGAAAAAAACAATGGATATGCAGATTACCGAACATTACTTTTTTCATGACCCTGGAAGATAGTGCTTGTATTCATAATAATATACAAGTGATTGAATATCAAAAAAAATATTAATGCAAGTTTCTGCTGCAGTACATTGCGAGCAACGATGTCACTTTCACATATACAATATTTTAAGCATCTCATAACGCTGATTTATCTGTCAAGCTGTAAAAATTATGGATTGTATGTAAACATGCAAAACTCACTGCTTACGGGCTTTTCCAACAGATACACGTGTGTTTTTCGATACTGTTTTACAGTTCGCTATAACACCCGTACACCTGGAAACGGTTAAAAAATACTGTAATTTTCACTTTTCAGGCGATAATCTCATTAAAAACAGGCAACGCAAATCCCTGACCCTAAGTTTTAATGGCATGAAAATTACAATAACCTATAAATACCTTCCCAAATTACTCGGTAT